>CAZMFE010000006.1:0-21685 GCA_964565495.1 uncultured bacterium | reverse complement strand
TCGATTTCGAGGGATCGGTCCTTGCCCAGTCCCCCCTCTTTAGAGAACTTCCGAACCTGACGGGCCCGTTTGTCGGTACGATCGCCCTTTTTCCGAGTCAGTCTCTCACTCCCATCATTTTGGGTCTCGACCATGTTCTGGAAGAGAGGGTCGACACCGCCTTTCCGCCGCTTTATCTCGCGGCGGCGGCTCTTAAGGTGGAGGGTCGGGAGGTGGGAAGGGTGGAAACTTTCTATATGACGAAGGGGATGAATGAAACGGTTCGAAAGATTTATCAGCAACGGATGCTTTTTTCCTTTTTGGCAGCCTTAGGAATGGCCCTCCTTACTTCCGCAGTCACTTGGCTCGCCATCCGTCCTCTTTTTCGTTTGGGAAAGACGGTCCAGGATATTCTCCGGGGCGAGACAGGAGCTCGGGCGAAGATCCGCTCCGGCGATGAAATCGAGGAGCTGGCGGAGGCTTTTAACGAGATGGTTGAGCGCCTCGAGCGGAGCTTGAAGAACCTTCGGGCCCGAACCGAAGCCTTGGAAGAATCGGAAGAGAAATATCGTGCGCTCGTGGAGCATGCGAGTGACGTCATTTGGCTTCTTTCCCCGGAGGGGAAAATTATTTTCATGAACCAGGGTTTTTCGGGTTTGGCTCGCGAAACGATTTTGAGAGAAGGCCTTCCTCTTCTCCTTTCCTTTCACACGGAGGATTCCGTCGCCCGCTTCAAGGCCGCCTTCGAGCAGGTGAAGAACGCGAAAACCACCGTTTCCCACCTGACCACGGTCCACCACGATCCGAAGAGCAAGGCCGAAATTTATTATTCGACAAACCTGACGCCGGTTTTGGGCCGGATGGGAGAACTCAAGGCCATCCAGGCTTTGAGCCGTGATGTGACTGAGGTCAAACGAATTGAGCTCATGAAGGATCACCTCATTCGGGACGTGGCCCACGAACTCAAAACTCCGGTCGCCAAATTTGAAATGACCCTGGATTGGTTTGAGAGAGAGTTGGCACAGACAAAAGAGAAGAACCGTTATCAAAGAATCTTGGATTTAATGAAGCGGAATGCCGATCTTTTGATGACGATCATTACCGGCATCATGGATCTTTCCCGCTTGGAATCGGGAGCCGAACAACCGGTCCGTCGACCTTGTGACTTGGGGGCCCTCCTCAAGCGGGTGCTTGAGGATTATGAACCTTTAGTGACTCAGAAAAAATTGATCCTGGAAAGCTGGCTCAACGGAGGTTCTTTTCCTTTTGAGGGAGACGAAGCGATGCTTTACCGGCTTTTCTCCAATTTGTTATCGAACGCCATGAAGTTTACCCCAGAAGGGAAAATTAGAGTTTTGAGCGAGAAGACTTCGGATTCATTCCGGGTGAAGGTGGAGGATACGGGGATTGGGCTTGAAAAAGAAGACCTTCACCGGGTGTTTGACCGTTTCTTTCAAAAGACTCCCGCGACCTCGGGGATGGGGGTGGGTCTGGCGCTCGCTAAGGAGATTGCCCTCCTTCACGGCGGAACGATCTGGGCGGAAAGCCCCGGCCCGGGGAGAGGATCGACCTTTATTGTGGAGTTCCAGCGATGATCCCATCACCTGCCTTTGGCCCGGAGGGCCAAGAGAGGATCCGCCGGATGATTTTTTTGAGCCAGCCTTTGGCTGGCAGGCAGGTGATGGGATGAATCCCAAAAATATTAAGACCCTTCTCGTTGTCGAAGACGACGACGATTTCCAGATCCTTTATCGCTTGTATCTGCAGGGTGAGTCTTACCGGATCCTGGAAGCCCGCAACGGGAGAGAGGCCCTCGAGGCGATCGAGGAGGAGAAACCGGACCTCATCATCCTGGATATGATCATGCCGGTAATGGATGGGGAAGAGTTTATCCAAAAGCTCCGGTTTGAAAAAAGGATCCTCGACATCCCGATTATCATCGCAAGCGTCAACGACAAAATTTCTCCCCACCTGCTTGAAAAGGGGAAGATCCATTCGGTCCTGAAGAAGCCTTTCCCCATGGAAGCCCTTCTCGAGAAGGTGAAAGCCGCCTTCGGAGATTGACTCTCCTTTTTTTCCTCGTTAGGATTGTGGTATGGGACGCTTTGAATACTTCGACCACACGGCCGACATGGGAATGCGGGCGGAGGGGAAGGACTTGGCGGAACTCTTTACAAGCTCGGCACTTGGGATGTTTAACCTGATTGTCCCGCTCGCTCAGTTTAAGGCCCCAGACGCCTTAGACGTCCTTTTGGAGGCCGACAATGTGGAAGAGCTCCTCTGGAAATGGCTTCGTGAGCTTCATTACCTTTTTTCGACCCAAAAAATGGTGTTTAAGGAGTTTGAGTTTAAGGAGTTAAATGAAAAGACGGTCTGGGCCACCTGTGGGGGCGAGTGTTTCGATCCCGAGAAGCATCAGTCGGAGCGAGAAGTGAAGGCGGTGACGCATCACAATTTCTCGGTAGAAAAAGATGAGAAAGGCTGGAAGGCCGAGATGATTTTCGATATATGAGTGCAATCATGAATAAACAGCAACCCGTTCCTCTTAAAAGAATCGACGATTTTCGCTGGGAGATTCCCAAGGATTACGATCCGGGGATGCGGGTGCCGGGAATGATTTTTGCGGATGAGAAGCTTCTCAGTAAAATTCGGGAAGATCAATCACTCAAACAAGTGGCCAACGTCGCTCATCTCCCCGGCATCGTTCGTTATTCCCTCGCGATGCCCGACATCCATTGGGGATACGGTTTCCCGATCGGCGGTGTTGCAGCGACCGATCCGGAGGAAGGCGGAGTGATCTCTCCTGGCGGGATCGGTTTTGATGTGAACTGCTTGTCCGGTGAAGCAAAAATTTTACATCGCCACGGTTACTACCGAACGATTCGACAAATTGTTACAGAACGACTGAACGATCCTATCCGATGCTATTCACTCGAAACAAAAGAATCCCAGTCTGCTGAGACCAAACTCGTTTTGTGGAAGGAACCGACGACACAAGCGGTGGAACTCATTACCGCCCAAGGCCGGCGGATTGTCGCAACAGAAGACCACCCTTTTTTTACACCTCAAGGAATGAAACTGTTGGGAGAACTTGAAAGAGGTGATCGTGTTGCGGTCGATCCTTTTGAGGGGGTTCCTTACGAAGATCCGGGCGATGAAATCTTGATGGATGAAGAAACGGTGCGCCAATTTTTGTCGGAGAAAGGAAAGACCGGAGGCAATGCAGTTCCACAAATCCTTAATGCACTTCGTCAGCGAAAGTTGCTTCCTCTCCGGAAAAACTCTCCGGCTTTGCCCGCATTGATTAAGGCCCTGGGATTTGTGATGGGGGATGGAACCCTTCATTTCGTTGGCCGAACCGGAAAGGGAAGGGCCTGGTTCTTTGGAAAACCAGAAGATTTGGAAGAGATCCGCCGCGATTTGGCTCCTTGGTTCCAGGTTTCTAGAGTTTACACCCGCACGCGGAGACACTGGATCGAGACGGATTATGAGGCTTATGAATTTCACTCGAAGGAATCCTGTGTCCGGGTCGGTTCCAGCGCTTTTGCCGTGCTTTTGGCGCTCTTAGGATGTCCGGTGGGTAATAAATCCCTTCAGGATTATGAGGTGCCGCGATGGCTCACGACCTCTCCGCTTTGGCACAAGCGTCTTTTTCTTGCGGCTTATTTTGGGGCAGAGCTTCAGGCTCCTATTACCTTCCCCGAGCGTAGGCGGAATTTTCAGTGTGCTCTATTGACCGTTCAAAAGCACGAAAACTATATAAAGAGTGGAAAAAAATTCCTCGAACAAATTGCCAAGCTCTCTCGAGAATTCGGCGTCAAGGCTCTTACTATTCACGAACACCGTGAGACAGTTGAGAGAAAGCATGGTTATTCAAAACGCTTGCGCCTCGCGTTTTCTTCTCGGCCGGACAGCCTCTTGGCCCTCTACAGTCGAATTGGTGTTGAATACAACCAGCGAAAACGTCAATTAGTCTCCGTTGCGGCCGCCTACCAGTTGGCAAAGTTAAGAATTTGGAGGACACGGGAAATTTTGGTCTCACAGGTTGTCCAGTTAAGTTCAGAAGGTCTAAGTAAAGCTGAGGTGGCTGAGCAGTTGGTTACCTCATCCCTAGGCCGATTCGGGGGTGCCAACCCGAGTTTTGTAGCGCGATCACTTGATGGAAGTAGGGAACGGAAACTCAGAGTGCCGGCCGATTTCCCTTCCTTTGAAGAATATCGAGAGCAAGTGACTCAAGGATTGGAGGAGAGCGGACTTGTGTGGGAGACGATTGAAGAAGTCGAGCCACGATTTGACGTAGATAAAGTGTACGACATCACGGTGGACCATCCGGACCATAACTTTGTAGCCAATGGCTTTGTCGTCCATAACTGCGGCGTTCGGTTGGTCAGGACGAATTTGACGGAGGCAGATGTGCGGCCGAGACTGCGCGAGCTGGTGCAGCAGCTTTTTAATCACATCCCCTGTGGCGTGGGACAATCGGGCGCGATTCGCGTTGGGAAAGAAGACGGACGAAGGCTTCTTGTGGAGGGCGCCGCCTGGTCGGTCAAACAGGGTTACGGAGTGGCGGAGGATCTGGAATATACAGAAGCTCGAGGCTCTCTCGACGGAGCAGATCCGGATGCGGTATCCCATCGCGCCTACGAGCGCGGCCACGACCAACTGGGGACACTGGGCTCGGGAAATCATTTTGCGGAAGTTCAAGTTGTCGACAAGATTTTCGATGACCCCGTTGCCGCGGTTTTGGGCCTTAGAGAAAATCAGATTACGGTGATGATCCATTCTGGGTCGCGAGGATTCGGTTACCAAATTTGCGACGATTATCTCGAGGTCACTCGGCGAGCCCTGGAAAAATACGGGATTAAAGTGCCGGATGTGCAATTAGCCTGTGCGCCCGTGAATTCTCCTGAAGGTCAGCGTTACCTCGGTGCGATGCGCTCGGCCGCCAATTATGCTTGGAATAATCGTCAATGCCTGATGTACCTTGCCCGCAAAGTCTTCGAAAAATTCTTTGGTCGCTCGTGGCAGGACCTCGGAATGAATTTAATCTACGATGTGGCCCACAACATTGCGAAGTTTGAACGCTATAAGGTCAATGGAAAAGAAAAACTCCTTTGCATCCATCGAAAGGGGGCCACACGAGCCTTCCCGCCGGGCCATCCGGAACTTCCGAAAGATTACCAAAAGATCGGTCAGCCGGTCATCATTCCAGGAGATATGGGAAGGAACTCGTATGTTTTGGTCGGGACCGAACAAGCGGGGCAAGAGACTTTCGGCACCTCCTGTCACGGGGCCGGCCGGGCGATGTCACGGGCTGCGGCGATTCGGGAGGCGCGAGGCCGTTCGATCGAAAAGGAGCTTGAAGAGAAAGGAATCATTGTGATTGGACGGGGCCGCAAAGGAGTGGCCGAGGAGCAGCCTGCGGCCTATAAGGATGTCAACGAAGTGGTGGACGTGGTCCACCGCGCCGGGATTGCCAAGAGGGTGGTTCGGATGCGTCCGATTGGTGTGATTAAAGGATGAAAAATTATCGTCATTGCGAGAAGGAAAGGTGAGCCAAGAATGGCAAAAATTCGTATAGCGATTTTAATTGAGGATTTTTATCAAGACCTCGAAATTTGGTATCCTCTCCTTCGCTTCAAAGAAGAGGGTTTTGAAGTGGTGACCATCGAGCCGAATGGGAGGAAGGAGTATAAAGGAAAATTTGGTTATCCGATTGAAGTCGATAAAAATATTGGCGAGGTCAAGCCGCAAGATTTCGACGCGGTTCTGATTCCCGGCGGTTGGGCGCCCGATAAACTGAGGCTTTCGAAGAAGGTCCTAGATTTCGTCAAGGCGCTTCACGATTCCGGCAAGGTGGTGGCCTCGATCTGTCACGGCGGCTGGGTCCTCGCTTCCGCCGGCATCTGCAAAGGAAAAACACTCACTTCTTATATCGCCATTAAAGACGATCTGGTCCATGCGGGAGCAAACTTTGTCGATCGAGAGGTGGTCCGCGATGGGAACCTGATCACCTCGCGTAAGCCGGAGGATCTTCCCGCGTTTTGTCGGGAGATTATCGCTCTCCTCCGGCGAGGCAGGCAGTGACGACCAGAATCTTGGTCGTAGAAGACGAGCGGGATATCCGCGACCTCATCCAACATCATCTCGAAAAAGCGGGGTTCGAGGTCCGTGTGGCGGCTGACGGCCAGGAGGCGTTTCGTAAGATTCAAGAGGGTTCACCCGATCTTATCCTTCTTGACCTGATGCTTCCCGAAATGGATGGGAAGGACCTCACTAAGCTCCTCAAGGCCCGTGACCAGACACGGGAGATTCCGATCGTCATGCTCACCGCAAAAAGCGAAGAAGTCGACCGCATCGTAGGCTTTGAACTGGGGGCGGATGATTACATCTCGAAGCCTTTTAGCCCGCGGGAACTGGTCCTCCGCCTTCAGGCGGTGTTGAAACGGATTGAAAAAAAGGAGCGAGCGGCAAGCCGCCCTCTTCGGATTGACGGGCTTGAAATCGATGAGTCTAATTTTGAAGCCCGACTCAGAGGAAAATCCCTCGATCTGACGAAGACCGAGTTTTCACTCCTCGCGGAACTTGCCAAAGCCCGAGGCCGCGTGAAGACCCGCGAAGCCCTCCTCGCGACGGTGTGGGGATTCGAATCTTACGGCGATTCGCGCACGATCGACACCCACCTTTCGAGGCTTCGTCAGAAACTGGGAAAGATGGGCGAGCGGATCGAGACGGTGCGGGGCGTCGGCTTTCGCTTCCAATGAATCTTCTTTGGATTCTTTTACCCTCCTCCTTACTTTTAGGAGCCCTCTTCCTCCTCCAGCGCGAGCGCCGGTCTCGTCAAACGCTTGAGCGTCAACTGAAACAAGTCAGCGACGAACTGAAACGGACTTTTCAACGCCTGGAGGAGACCCAAGCCCGGTTAGAGACAACTTTTTCGGGGATGGGAGAAGGGGTCCTTCTCACCGACGAACGGGGAGATATTGTGCATTTGAACCCGTCGTTTCGAGAGATGTTTAGACTCACGGGCAAAGTGGAAGGCCGTTCCGCCCTTGAGGTGCTGGCGAATGTGGCTTGTGACGATGCGATTCGCGAGGTCATTCAAAAAGGGGGGTCGGTGGAACGGGAGATCGAATTTAAAAAGCCGAAACGGAGAATTTTTCAAATCCATTTCTCCCCGATGCGCCGCGAGGGGCGCCTCTTTGGCGTGGTCTCCCTCTTTCATGACTTGACCGAGATCCGTCGCCTCGAAGAGGTTCGCCGCGACTTCGTTGCCAATCTCTCGCATGAGCTGAAGACCCCCCTCACGGCGATCCGCGGCTATAGTGAAACGCTTCTCGAAGAATCGGGAAGTCTCTCCGCCGGGTTGCGAAGGCATGCAGAGATCATCTTTCGTCATGCTGCGGATCTCGGTCAACTGATGGAGAACCTATTGAATCTTTCTCGAATTGAATCGGGGAGGGAAGAAGTGGCTCTGGAATCGATCCCACCGAAAACCTTCGTCAGCCGTCTTTTTGAGCGTTTTCACGTTCAGGCGGGGGTCAAGCGGATCGAGCTTGCGAATGAGGTCTCCGGGGAGGTGCCCCCCTTGATGGCCGACCCGAACAAGCTGAATCAGATTCTCTCAAACCTCGTCGACAATGCGATCAAATACAGCCCGGCCGGCGCGAAGGTGTGGGTCCGGTCCAGGCCCCAGGCGAAAGAGTATGAGATCGAGGTCGGCGACAATGGGCCGGGAATTCCTTTACAAGATCAGGAGAGAATCTTTGAAAGATTCTATCGAGTGGACAAGGCCCGCTCCCGAGACACGGGAGGCGCCGGACTCGGTCTTGCCATCGTCAAACACTTGGTTGAACTCCACGGCGGCCGAATTAGTCTGGAATCTTCCCCCGCCCAGGGCTCCAAGTTTAAAGTCTTATTTCCTCACACTCTCAGCCAACACGCCTCGGTCCGTCCTTAAGTCAAATAAAGATAATCGTAACGGAATCGTAACGTTTCGCTCACCTTTTCGTCACGAGTCCTTGATAGACTTTTCTCATAAACAGGAGGAAACCCAATGGAAAAGGGATGCCGGAAGTGGGGCCGAGGGGGGATCGGTTTTTGTGTCGTCTTTTCAGTTTTACGACCCGTATTTGCGGATCCTCCCACGAATCTCAATGCGGCGGATCTGGCAACGCGATTTGAAAAACTGGAAGCCCGGATTGTCGAGCTTCAAGGTCAACTCGCCGATCAGGACAAGAAACATCAGGCCGAGATCGAGACGCTGAGGCGTCAAATCGAGATCAAAGGGCCTCAAGAGAAATCCGTTTATCTTCCCTCCGCTCCTCAGGCAGGACCGAAGTGGCTTGAAGGACTTCAAATGGGGGGAGACCTCCGGCTTCGTTATGAAGCCTTTGACCAGAATGAGGCGACCCGCGACCGCAACCGGTTCCGTTATCGTCTGCGTTGGAGGATCACCCAGCAGCTTTCCCGTGATCTCGATTTGGGTTTTCGCATCGTCTCAGGCTCCGCCACCGATCCCACTTCCGCCCTGCAGACGTTGACGGGGGATTTTACTTTCAAAAGCATTTTTATAGACCAAGCTTATGTGAAATACCGTCTCTCCTTTTTGATGGAACACGTTCCTCATCTTGACCAAGCCGAGATCGGAGGAGGGAAAGTGGAGAATCCCTTTTTTGAGAATTCAGGGGGGCTTCTCTGGGACGGCGATGTGATGCCGGAAGGCTTTTATGAATCTTTGGCTTTCGAATTTTTCGATCAGAGACTGAAGCCTTTTGTGAACCTGGGTCAGTTTGTCCTCCAGGAAAGCGCCGCCTCTTCGGATGCCGAGCTTTACGGAGTCCAGGCGGGAGTCCGCTGGAACCCTCCGGGATTTGGCAAAGACTCGGAGGTCCAGTTGACGCATGCCTTGGGTTATTTCGACTACTCCGATTACGCTCGGAGTTCCAATTTTCTCGTGAGCGGCGTGTCTTTGGCGCGAGGCAATACCGTTGCCGGTTCCGGCACCGCGCTCGCTAGTGGGGACTTCAATATTCTGCAAATCTATAATGACCTGAAATTTAAAGTTGGGGACCTCCCCGTCAAACTCTTCAGCGATGTTTTCACTAATGTCGCTGACCAAACTCCGGACCCCGATGATCGAAGCTTCGGCTACCAATACGGTATCCAGCTCGGCAAGGCCAAGAAAAAAGGGGAGTGGGAGGCCTTGTATTTCTATGGCTACGTGGAACCCAATGCGGCCGTGGGGGCATTTACTGACAGTGACTTTGGCGCGGGCCACGCCAACAAACGGGGAAGCGCCGTGAAACTTGGGTACAAGTTGACCGACTCGATGAGGTTGGGGCTGACCGGCTATTTTGTAAACAACATCACCGGCGCGGATGACGAGACGCGGCGTTTTCAAACCGATCTGGAATGGGTATTTTGAGGAGGGAACTCCCATGAAAACTGCACAAGCATCCGTCATTGTGAGCGAAGCGAAGCAATCTCCATTCTCGGATTGCTTCGTCTCCGCCAAAGTACGGTGGCGGATCCTCGCAATGACGGCGTTTTTACTCTTACCAACCCCTTCTTCTTTCGCGAAACCGGAGGTCATCCAGATCAAAGGTTCCGACACGATGGTCAATCTCGGCCAGGCGTGGGCGGAAGAATTTATGAAGGAAAATCCCGAGGTGAGCATCGCGGTCACAGGAGGGGGCTCGGGAACAGGGATCGCAGCCCTCATCAACGGAACCACCAATATTGCTCAGTCTTCACGCGACATGAAAGCCGAAGAGAAGGCCGAGGTCTTAAAAGCCACAGGAAAGGGAGTCAAAGAATTCTTGGTGGGGATCGATGCGCTGGCTGTCGTCGTCCATCCGGGTAATCCCGTTTCGGAACTTTCGATGGATCAACTTTCGGATATCTTCACGAGGAAAATCACCCGGTGGAATGAAGTGGGTGGAGCGGATGAGCCGATTCTTGTGCTTTCGAGAGAAAGGAATTCCGGCACCCACGTTTATTTTCTTGAACAGGTGCTCCGTAAAGGGAACGCCCAAGGGCCGGAAGAATTTGCTCCCTCGGTTTTGATGATGCCCTCCTCCCAAGCGATTGTGCAAGAAGTTTCGAGGAGCCAGACCGCCATTGGTTACGTCGGTTTGGGCTATGTCACAAAAAAACTGAAACCTCTCCAGGTGAGGAAGACCCCCGAGAGCCCGGCGGTAGCCCCAGCCATCGAAACGGCCCAAAACAAAACCTATCCGATCTCCAGGCCCCTTTATATCTATACCGCAGGCGAACCCGAAGGGGACGAGAAGCGATTCATTAATTTTGTGATGAGTGGAGAGGGACAGGAAATCGTTCGTGTGATGGATTTCGTTCCGCTTCAGACGACAGAGGACAGATGACAGAAAACAGAGGACAGATGACCCCACCCTTTCTGAGAAACGTCGGATTTTCGGAATTCTGTTGTCTGAATTCCGTCTTCTGACCTCTGTTCTCTATGCACTCCAGGCGAATCGCAGAATTCTTCATCGAGGCCGCCATTTTCCTGGCGGGCACCCTTTCTATTCTTTTTGTCATCCTGATTTTCATCTTCCTTTTAAAAGAAAGCCTCTCTCTTTTTGAAACCACTTCCCTCTGGGATTTTCTCACAGGAAAAGATTGGTATCCGATTTCTTATCCGCCGCGTTTTGGAATCCTTCCTTTGATCTTGGGATCGGTTTGGGTGACGGTGGGAGCGATCGCGATTTCGGTCCCCTTGAGCGTTTCGTGTGCCATCTACATTGCGGAGGTGGCGCCCCGCTGGCTTCGCGATCTTTTGAAAGCCGGTGTCGAACTTCTGGCCGCCATTCCAAGCGTGGTTCTGGGATTTATCGGCTTGACCGCTTTGGTACCGCTCGTGCAGGGAGTCTTTCATCTCCCCACCGGCTTGACCGCTCTCTCAGGATCGCTCATGCTCGGATTTATGGCCGTTCCGACCATTGTGAGTATTACCGAAGATGCCCTGACGAATGTCCCCCGTTCTTATCGCGAAGGGGCCTTGGCCCTCGGCGCCACCCACTGGCAGACGATTTGGCGGGTGCTTCTTCCTGCGGCAAGCCCCGGCCTGGTGGCAGCGGTGATGCTTGGGGTCGGGCGGGTGATTGGCGAGACGATGGCCGTCATGATGATTACGGGAAACGCGGCGCAGATTCCAAGCTCTTTTCTCCAGCCGGTGCGGACGATGACCGCCACGATCGCCGCCGAAATGGGAGAAGCGGTGCGGGGAAGCGATCATTATTTCGCGCTTTTCTCCATCGGGATCGTCCTTTTTATGATCACCTTCTTCATTAACCTCACGGCCGACTTTTTCCTCCACCGGGAGAGGCAGAAACTGTCCTAGCGATGTTTCTCCGAAACCCCCGCCTCACAGAAAAAATCGCCTTCGCCTGGCTTTTCGCTGCGATGCTTCTCGTTTTGATTCCCGTCTTTCTCATCCTGGCGATTGTTTTCAAAAACGGCTTTTCCGTTTTAAACATAGAGTTTCTTTTCAGCGATCCCCGTCTTGGGATGCGGGCCGGAGGAATTTTCCCCGCCCTGGTCGGAACCATTTATCTTGTTCTTGGAACCCTTGCCTTTTCCCTGCCGATGGGGATTTTGGCAGCGATTTATCTCTCGGAGTACGCACGCGACAATTGGTTTAAGCGAATGATCGAAGTCGCGATCGTCAATCTGGCCGGAGTCCCTTCGGTGGTTTACGGGTTGTTTGGATTGGGTCTTTTTGTCATTTTTATGAAGTTTGGGGCTTCGATCTTGGCCGGTTCTCTCACCTTGGCGATTGAAAGTCTGGCGGTCATTATTACGGCCTCCCGAGAGGCTTTGAATTCCGTCCCCCGTTCCTTTCGTGAGGTGAGTCTGGCCTTGGGGGCGACGAAATGGCAGACGATCCGCCGCGCGGTCCTTCCGAACGCGGTTCCTGGAATGCTGACCGGAACGATCCTGGCGTCGAGCCGAGCAGCAGGAGAGACGGCACCGATCCTTTTTACGGTCGCCGCCTTCTACCTTCCCCGCCTTCCTCAGTCGGTCTTTGACCAATGCATGGCCCTTCCGTACCACCTCTATGTGATTTCGACTCAAGTCCCCAACGTGAAGCTTTCGATTCAGTATGGGACGGCCGGGGTCTTGATTCTTCTGGTGCTGAGTATGAATACGATCGCCAGCGTCATTCGGACGCGCTTTCGGAAAAGGAAATTATGGTAATTCGGCTGCCGTCATTGCTTCGTCGGCCGGAGGCCTCCTCGCAATGACGAAGGCAAAGGTTGTCGTAGAAAGTCTTTCGGTCTTTTACGGAGCGATCCAATCGCTCAAGGACGTCTCGCTTGACGTGAAAGAGTTTGAAATCCTGGGTGTCATCGGCCCCGCCAATAGCGGCAAGACCTCGCTCCTTCGGACCCTGAATCGCTTGAGCGATGAAAACCCTCTGTTCCGGAAGGAAGGCAAAATTTTCCTGGAGGGCGCGGATATTTATGAAAAAATGGATGTGCCGACACTTCGGAAAAGAATCGGGATGATCTTTGCCCTTCCGGCCCCCCTTCCGCTTTCGATCTTTGACAATGTGGCTTACGGTCCCCGTCTTCACGGGATTGGAGAGAAAAACGAAATGGAGGCGATTGTCGAGAGAAGTCTTAAAGCCGCCTTCTTATGGGAAGAGGTGAAGGACCGGCTTGACACGCCTGCGATGAAGCTTTCCGGAGGCCAGCAGCAGCGGCTTTGTATCGCGAGAAGCCTCGCGGTCGAGCCGGAGGTCATTCTTTATGACGAGCCCTGCTCGGGCCTCGACCCGATTTCCACGAGCCGCGTTGAAGAAGCGATGCAGGAGCTCAAAAAGAAATACACCCAGATTCTTGTCACCAACAACACCAAGCAGGCCGCCCGCGTCAGCGACCGTACTGCTTTTTTTCTGATGGGGGAACTGGTTGAAATCGACCGAACGGAAAAAATCTTTACCGTCCCTCAGGACAAACGGACGGAGGATTACGTCTCAGGAAGATTTGGGTGACGAATAGGAAAAATGGACGAGAAGATTCACGTAGAGAACCTTAATCTTTACTATGGAAATTTCCAAGCCCTCAAAAAGGTGACGATGGGGATCAAGCCCTTTCAGGTCACCGCCATTATCGGCCCCTCGGGGTGCGGAAAATCGACTTTCCTGCGCTGCCTCAACCGGATGAACGACCTCTTGGAGGGAGTCCGTACCGAAGGGAAAATTATGATTGAGGGGGAAGACATTCTTCGTGGCGGAGTCGATCTGATTCATTTGAGAAAAAAAGTCGGAATGGTTTTCCAGCGGCCCAATCCTTTCCCCCTTTCAATTTTTGAGAATGTCGCTTTTGGTCCCAAACTTCACGAGCGCCCTTCCCCGCCCGAGTTACGGGACCTTGTGGAAAAGAGTCTGGTGGCCGTGAACCTGTGGGAAGAATTGAAAGACCGTCTCCAAGAATCGGCCCTACGGCTTTCTTTGGAGCAGCAGCAGCGGCTTTGTATTGCGCGGCTTCTGGCCGTCAATGCCCAGGTGCTTCTCATGGACGAACCTTGTTCGGCCTTGGATCCGGTGGCCACGCTCAAGATCGAGGAATTGATTCACGAAATGAAAAGAGACTATACTATTGTCATTGTCACTCATAACATGCAGCAGGCAGCGCGGGTTTCCGATGAGACGGCCTATTTTTATTTGGGGGAGCTCGTGGAATTCGGCGCCACGGATGATATTTTTACGAACCCTGCGAAGAAAGAAACCGAGGACTACATTACAGGGAGGTTTGGATAAGATGAAACGACATTTGGATGATGAATTGAAACGATTCAAAGACAAACTCTTTCGCATGGGGCTTCAAGTGGAGGAGGCTATGGCCAAGGCTTCGCAAGCGCTCTTTGACCGGGATTCCAAAAAGGCGGAAGAGGTCCTCAAAGGGGATCAGGAGATCAACCTTTGTGAAATAGAGATCGATGAGATGGGCCATGAGCTCATCGCTCTCCATCAGCCGACTGCGGTCGACCTCCGGTTCATTACCATGGTCTTGAAGATCAATAGTGACCTCGAGCGGATGGGGGATCAGGCGGTCAATATCGCCGAGAAGGCGATCCAGGTGAACCGGGAGCCGCCCATGAAACCTTATGTCGACCTCCCCAAAATCGCCGAAACGGCGCGGAGCATGGTTCGGGAGGCGCTGGATGCTTTTATGCAGCGGGATCCGGTCAAGGCGAAGGAGATTCTCGAAAAAGACGATGTGATTGACAGCTTGAATGACCGGGTTTATGAGGATGTCCAAAAATTGATGGTAGAGAAACCCGAGATGATCGGCCAAGGAGTCGCCCTCATCATGGTGTCCCATAACCTCGAGAGGATCGCCGATCTTGCCACAAATATCGCCGAGGATGTGATTTACCTCACCCGCGGGATCGACGTTCGCCACCATATTCGGGAGCGGAGAGAAGAAACACCTAGCTCGCCTCGCTCTTGAAAAGCAAGGCCGCCGGTAGTAAGATAAAGCCTTCCCAATTTACGGCAACCCAATGAGATATAGACCTTTAGCCCAGAGCGAGATGCGTGTCTCAGAAATCGGTTTTGGGGTCTGGACCCTGAGCACCGGTTGGTGGGGAAAGATAGACCCTCCCAAAGCTGTTTCTCTCCTGCGGAAGGCCAGAGATTTGGGCGTCAATTTCTTTGATGCCGCCGACACCTACGGCAATGGTCTGGGGGAGACTCTTTTAGCCGATGCCTTTCAGGACGCCCGAGAAAAAATCGTTATTTCCACCAAAGTCGGCTACAACTTTTACGATTTTGGCGACAAACGGGACGGGCAAAAGGAAATTCCACAAGATTTTTCACCCGCCTATGTACGGAGGGCTTGTGAGGGTAGCCTCAAGCGGCTCCAAACCGACTGGATTGATCTTTACCAAATTCATAACCCCAAGATGGACGCTGTTCTGCGCGATGACCTCTATGCGGAATTGGAGAGGCTGAGGCGGAATGGAAAAATCCGTGTGTGGGGTGCTTCGCTGGGGCCTGCGATCGGATGGCTCGAGGAGGGGACGAAACTTCTCAGGGCCAGAAAAGCGCCTGTCATGCAGATGATCTTTAATCTCCTTGAACAAAATCCGGGACGGGAACTTTTTGAAGTGGGGCGCGAGACGGGGACCAGCTTTCTGATTCGGGTCCCTCATTCTTCGGGACTCCTTGAGGGAAAATATACGAAGGACACCCAATTTGACGAGAATGATCACCGTAGCCACCGGAAGCGCGAGTGGCTTGTGAATGGGCTCAAAAAATTAGAGAAACTTGAATTTCTCACGTCAGGGAGCGGACGCACGATCGGCCAAGCCGCGCTCAAATTTATCTTGGCCGAGCCTCGAGTGGCATCGGTCTTTCCCAACATTTACAACGAATTCCAGCTCGAGGAGTTCTGTAGGACTTCTGAAACCTTGGATTTGACAGCCGAGGAGATCGATCGCGTGAATGATCTTTACGACAACAACTTTTATCTCGAACCGGAAAAGGCAACGATATGATCGCAGACGATTTCGATCGTAGACTTCTCACCGTTCTCCAAAAAGAGATTCCTCTTGAGCCGCGGCCCTTTCAGAAAATTGGAGAGTCCCTCGGAAGTTCCGAGGAAGAGGTCCTCCGGCGGGTTCGCCGCTTGAAAGAAGAGGAAAAGATCATCCGCCAGATCAGCGCGATCTTTGACACGAAAAATTTGGGCTACAAGAGTACGCTGGTGGCGATGCGCTTCGACGATGCGGATTTGGACTCGGGCGCCGAGGTGATCAACCAGCATCCCGGCGTGAGCCACAATTACAAAAGGAATGCCGAGTTCAATCTTTGGTTCACCATTGCCGTGCCGCCCAAAGATTCACTGGAAGCCCACATCCACCGTCTCCATGAACTTTCCGGCGCGAAGCAAACGTTGATTCTACCGACTCTCAGGCTTTTCAAAATCGGCGTGAAGCTGGATCTCACGGGCAAGGAATCGAAAGAGGAATCGGCGGATGAAATTTTCGACGAGTCACGGCGCAGGAGATCGGCGCCCGATCTCACCGAGGCTGAGATCGACGTGATTCGCACTCTTCAAGAGGATCTCGCGCTTGTCGAGACTCCTTACGGGGAGGCGGCCGAGGCGATCGGTTTGGAGGAATCCCGCCTCTTTGAAATCATCCGTTCGTTTCAGGCCAGGAATTACCTGCGCCGGATCGCCGCTATCCTTCATCATCGACGTGCCGGTTTTGCCGCCAATGCGATGGTGGTTTGGAACATTCCCAAGGAAAGACTGGATACGATCGGGCCCGAGTTTGCGAAGTTCCGCGAGGTGAGCCATTGTTACGAACGCCCGACTTTTGCCGATTGGCCTTATTCGATCTACACGATGGTGCACGGCGCTAAACGATCGGATTGTGAAGCGATCGTGGAGCGGATGGAAGAAAAGATTGGGAAATGGCCTCGTTTGAATTTATACAGTACCAAGGAATACAAAAAGATTCGCCTCAAATATTTCACGAAGGAATTGGATAAGTGGTGGGAGGATGCTTCAGTCATTGCGAGGAGCCCCAGGGCTCGCAATGACGCTTGGAGACAAGGGTGGTGACATCAAATGCCGGTTAATAACGGAAATTCAGGGAACGGGAAGAAGACGATGCGTGAAATCCGCGCGGCGTGGGTTGCGAAGCGCAAGGGACATGAGAATGTCTCGCAGATGCATTACGCCCGCCAAGGAATGATTACCGGGGAGATGGCCTTTGTGGCCGAGTGCGAGAAACTCGCGCCGGAATTTATCGCGGGGGAGGTGGCGCGCGGCCGCATGATCATTCCGGCCAATATCAACCACCTGGCGCTTGAGCCGATGGCGATCGGAATCAATTCCCGCTGTAAGATCAACGCGAATATCGGCAATTCTGCGGTCACTTCCAATATTGAGCAGGAACTTGAGAAGCTCCACCAGTCGGTCCACTACGGCGCCGACACCGTGATGGATCTTTCCACCGGCGGCAATTTGAATGAGATCCGGCAGGCGATTATCGATGCGAGTCCGGTTCCGATCGGAACCGTCCCCATTTATCAGGCGCTTGAGGAGGTTAAAGGAAAAATCGAAGACCTGACCGCCGATCTCCTGCTGGAGGTCATTGAATATCAGGCAAAGCAAGGCGTCGATTACATGACGATCCATGCCGGCGTTTTGCGCGAGTTTATTCCGCTTGTGAAAAACCGCATCACCGGGATCGTGAGCCGCGGCGGCTCGATCCATGCCCAGTGGTCGGCCCACCACCGCAAGCAGAACTTTCTTTACGACAATTTCGAGAAAATTTGCGAGATTTTTCAGAAATACGATGTCTCTTTCAGCCTGGGTGACGGTCTTCGCCCCGGCTGTTTGGCTGATGCGAGCGATGAAGCCCAGTTTGCCGAATTGAAAGTCTTGGGAGAACTCACGAAGAAAGCTTGGGCGCATGAAGTCCAGGTGATGATCGAAGGCCCGGGACATGTGCCGATGGATCAAATCAAGATGAACGTCGAAAAGGAGATCGAATGGTGCCACGAAGCGCCTTTTTATGTTTTGGGCCCCCTCACGACCGACATTGCTCCCGGTTATGATCACATTACTTCTGCGATCGGGGCGGCTCTCGCAGGCTGGGCCGGCGCGGCGATGCTTTGTTACGTGACCCCCAGGGAACACCTTGGCCTTCCGAATGCCGACGATGTCAAACAGGGCGTGATCGCTTATAAAATCGCCGCTCATGCAGCGGACGTTGCGCGTCACCGTCCCGGTGCGCGCGACCGGGATGACGAGCTTTCCAAGGCCCGGTTTCTTTTCGATTGGCAGAAACAATTCGCCCTTTCGCTCGATCCCGAGACGGCGAAAAAGATGCACGATGAAACCCTCCCTGACGATTTCTTTAAGGAGGCACCTTTCTGTTCCATGTGCGGCCCCCGTTTTTGCTCGATGAATATTTCCCATTCCCTGACCACGTTGGGGCAGGAAGATTTAAAGAAACGAGAAGCAAAGAAAGAGGAACGGCAGAAGAAATTATTGCAAGCATGAACGTTATTGCGAGGCCACGGAGTGGCCGAAGCAATCCCAGAATTGAGATTGCTTCGCTTCGCTCGCAATGACGAATGAAACTTATGGCTAAAGCGATCTACAATAATATCCAAGCCGAAATCCAGGCGCTGAAAAAAGAGCGGAACGCCGTGATCCTCGCCCACAATTATCAGGTGGGGGAAATCCAGGATGCGGCCGATTTCTTGGGCGATTCCTTGAATCTTGCGCGCTGGGCCAGGGAGAGTGAGGCCCAGGTGATTTTGTTTTGCGGCGTTCATTTCATGGCCGAGACCGCTTCCATTCTTTGCCCCGATAAAAAAATCTTGGTCCCGGACCCTGAGGCCGGCTGCTCTCTGGCCGATATGATCCGGCCGGAAGATGTGAGGCACTGGAAACTCGAGCACCCGAAAGGGGTGGTGGTGGCTTATGTCAATACGACCGCCGCGGTGAAGGCCGAATCGGATTACTGCTGCACCTCGGCCAATGCCGAGAAGGTGGTCCGGGCAATTCCGGAAGATAAAGAGATTCTTTTCATTCCTGATTTTTATCTCGGTTCCTATGTCAAGGCCGAGACCGGGCGTGAGAATTTGCGTCTCTGGCGGGGGTATTGCCCGAGTCATGTTTTGATTCAATCAGAAGACATTAAGAAATTGCGCTCCGAGCACCCGCAGGCTGAATTTATCATGCACCCTGAATGCGGCTGCCTCACCAAATCGATGCACTTGGCCGACCGGATCCTTTCCACCGAAGGGATGGCTCGTTACGTGAAGGAGTCGCCGGCCCAGGAATTCATTGTGGCCACCGAAACGGGGATCCTTTACCGAATGAGGAAAGACAATCCCGGGAAAAAATTTTATCCGGCGAGTGAACATGCCGTTTGCAATTATATGAAGATGAATACGCTTGAAAAGGTGGTCGAGTCGCTTGAAAATCTCCAATATGAAGTAAAGGTCCCAGGCCCTCTCGCCCAAAGGGCGCTCCTTCCGATTGAAAGGATGCTGGCGATCGTATGAATGGCATAGCGGTCATTGCGAGGAGGCCGGAGGCCGACGAAGCAATCTACGAAGCGAGATTGCTTCGACCCGCTTCGCGGGTTTCGCAATGACGGAAAGACGTTCACTTCCACCTATCCCTCGCCGAAAGACCCGCCAAGTCTCGGTCGGTTCCGTCTCTGTCGGAGGGGATGCTCCGATCCGGATCCAATCGATGTGCGTCACACCCACCCGCGATGTCGAGGCCACCGTCGATCAAATTCAAAAGCTGACCGAGGCGGGCTGCGAAATCGTCCGGGTCGCCTGCCCGAAAGACGAGGATGCCCGGGCGCTTGGAAAAATCAGGAGCCGGATCAAAATTCCGCTGGTAGCCGACATTCATTTTCATTACAAACTCGCCTTGATTGCGCTCGATGAAGGCGTGGATAAGCTGCGTCTCAATCCCGGCAATATCGGTTCGCGCGACCGGATCGAAGAGGTGGTGAAAAAGGCGAAGGAGCGAAAAGTTCCAATTCGGATTGGCGTGAATGCAGGTTCGCTTGAAAAAGATCTTCGGGAAAAATACGGCCACCCGACGCCGGAGGCCTTGGTGGAAAGCGCGAAGCGGCATGTTTCGATTTTGGAAGAGCTTGGGTTTAACGACATCATCATTTCGCTCAAGGCCTCGGATGTGCCGACGATGGTCGCAGCCTATCGGCTCGCGAGCAAGACTTTTGATTATCCCCTGCACCTCGGCGTGACCGAGGCGGGGACGCTTCTCCGCGGCTCGGTCTATAATGCCATTGGCGTGGGCACCCTTCTTCAAGAAGGGATCGGCGACACGATCCGGATTTCGCTGACAACGGATCCGGTTGAGGAGGTTAAAGTCGCGCGATTTATTCTCGAAGCGTTAGGCCTCAGGCGCCTCGGTCCGCGCGTGGTCTCGTGTCCGAGCTGCGGCCGGGCTGAGGTGGATGTCTTTAAATTGGCCGATGAAGTGGAGGAGCGCGCAATGAAATTAAAAGATCCTCTCACGATCTCGGTTTTGGGCTGTGTCGTCAATGGCCCGGGCGAAGCGCACGAATCCGACTTTGGCATCACCGGCGGCAAAGACAAAGGAATGATCTATATCGATGGGGCACAGCACCGCGTCGTGGACGAGGAAAAACTCGTCGACGAACTCTTTAAAGAAATCAAATCAAAGAAAAAGCAAAACCCCCTCACCCCTCCCTCTCCCCCTGGAGGGGGAGAGGATTAAGGTGAGGGGGTCTTCCCATGATCGATTACGGTCCTCTTTCCGATATCCACGACAAGGTTGAATCGTGCGAGCGCCTCACCTTCGAAGACGGCGTCCGGCTTTACCAATCAAATGATCTCGCCAGTCTTGGCGAACTTGCTTCCATTGTCCGCCGCCGGTTAAACGCGAACCGCGTTTTCTATTCCGTCAATCTCCATCTCAATCACACCAATGTTTGCACGGCGCGCTGCCTTTTCTGTGCCTTTGCAAGGAGGCCCGGCGAGAGCGGCGGCTACACCCATTCTCTGGATGAAATTCAGGACAAAGTCCGCGAAGCCATTGAGAAATGGCACATCAATGAAGTCCACATTGTGGGCGGCCACAATCCGGAGCTTGGGATTGATTACTACCTTGGAATGATTCAGAGAATCCGCGAGGTGACAGAGACTCGTCATCCTGAGGAGGCCTCTAGGGCCGACGAAGGATCTCGTCTTTACATCAAGGCCCTCACCGCGGCTGAAATTCAGGACATTGCCGATCGAGAAGAGATGATACCGCGCGAGGTTTTAGTCGCATTAAAAGAAGCGGGACTGGACGGGCTTCCGGGGGGCGGCGCTGAAATTTTTGCTGAAAGAGTCCGGAGGAAACTTTGCCCCGACAAGGTAACAGCCGATCAGTGGCTTCAGATTCACCGCGAGGCGCACGAGCTTGGGCTCCGGACGAATTGCACCATGCTTTACGGTCACATTGAAACCATTGAAGAACGTGTGGATCATGTTTTAAGGCTTCGCGAACTTCAGGATGAAACTCAGGGGTTTTATTCTTTTATCCCCTTGGCCTACAACGCCGAGAATACTCCGATGGGAAAAATCGGCGAGCCGGGCGGGTTTACCGATTTAAAAGTCCTGGCCGTCTCCCGTCTTCTTTTCGACAATATCCCGCACCTCAAGGCGCATTGGATCACGACCGGCCTCAAAATGGCTCAGGTCGCTTTGTCTTTCGGTGTCGATGATTTGGGCGGAACGAACCTCAACGAAAAAATCATCCACGACGCCGGCTCCGACACCCCCACCGACCTCTCCGAATCCGACCTCCAGCACCTCATCCTCTCCGCCGGCTACGAACCGTGCCTAGTAGACAGCTCTTATCAACATGCAAGTTAAAGCCTCATCCCTGCCTGCTGGCAGCCAGGCGCTCCGCTGGCTCCGAGCCGTGTCTCGTGGATAGATCGTATCAGTTTGTCTGATTGACATGCTCAATAACCAAATTATTCAATCCACCGTTTCTGTAATAATACCTGGGATTATCTTAGCCCTTATTAAACGTCAATTGGATTGGCGTGGGCCAAGACTGGTTTACTATGTAGGCTCAATCCAGACTCATCGGATACCTCCTGACCTGTCCCCAAAAACTAGACCAGCTGTAGGTTGAAAAAATCGGCTTTTTCG
>CAZMFE010000005.1:0-21765 GCA_964565495.1 uncultured bacterium | reverse complement strand
CCCCCGCCTCCGCCCGAACCCGAAAACCCCCGGCCGAGAATTGGATTTCACAGGGATTGAGCCAGCTCCCATCACTTAACGACTCCTTCTAGCCCGTAGTTTTCTCATTTCTAGGGGAGTATAATTTCCTCCGCCGTGAATAAGGCTCCCGCACTCGTATTTGCCTCTCTTTTGATTTTCCTCCTCGCTCCCCAGGGATTTGTGGCTCCCGAAGTGGCCACTTATGACGGTCTCCTCCACGCCATCCGAGCGGCCCAGGCCCGAAGCCAAACGAGGATTGAACAGGCCGTCCAAGAGGAGAAAGTCCGCGAGGCCTGGGAAATCGGCAAACTCATCGATGAACATGTCCTCCTCTCAGTTCTGGAAACCGTGTAATAAACCGGTGACAGGCGCCGGGGCGCTGGCTTACGGGATGCGCAATATCAAACTCACCTTAGAATACGACGGCTCGCGTTTCTTTGGGTTCCAACGCCAGAAAGACAAGCCCACCATTCAAGGCGAATTGGAGCGAGCTCTCTCAGAGCTTTTTAATCGTCCCCTGAAGATTGCTGCGGCCGCGGGCCGGACCGACGCCGGGGTTCATGCGAAGGCTCAGGCGGTCAACTTTAAAACCGACTCTCCTCTTCCTCTGGAAAGAATTCAAAAAGGCCTCAACGCCCTTCTTCCCAAAGAGATGGTGGTGAAGGAGGCGCGGGAAGTGTCGCTTGATTTCCATGCCCGTTACGACGCGAGGTCCAAAACCTACGAATATCTCATTCTGAATTCTGAGATCCGTTCCCCCCTTTTGAAGGGACGGGCCTACCAACACCCTTATCCGTTGAATCTGGAAAAAATGAAGAAAGCGGCGGCTGGACTGGCGGGCCGCCGGGACTTCAAGGCTTTTCAAGCCTCGGGTTCAAGCGTTAAAAGCTCCGTGCGTACAATTCGGCGTCTTGTCATCCATCGAGAAGGAAAATTAATTCAGTTTACCGTCGAAGCGGACGGTTTTCTCTACCACATGGTTCGTAATATGGTGGGAACGTTACTGGAAGTAGGGCGGGGGAAGCTTTCAGTTCGAGAATTTTCTTCTATCGTCAAGCGCCGTAATCGATTGCTCGCCGGCCCCACCCTTCCCGCCAGCGGTCTGACTTTGGTTTCGGTGAAATATTGAGAAAAGTTGCAATCGGACGGACATTTTGATATCCTTGGGGCCCTTTTATGAATACCTTTGTCCTTAAAGAAAAAGACATTCGCCGAAAGACCCATCTGGTGGATGCCAAGGGAAAGATTTTGGGCCGTTTGGCCACGCGGGTGGCGACTCTTCTCATGGGCAAACACAAACCCGAGTACACCCCTTTTCTGGATTGCGGGGACCCGGTGGTGGTGATTAACGCGCGGGAGATTCGGTTCACCGGCAGGAAAGCCGAACAAAAGATTTACACCCATTACACCGGTTATCCCGGCGGGATTCGCTTCCAATCGCTGGGGACTCTCCTCGCGGAAAGACCGGAGGAGGTGATCCGCAGGGCGATTCGAAAGATGCTTCCTCACACCAAATTGGGGGACCGAATGTTAAAGCATCTGCGGGTTTATGCGGGGCCCGAGCATCGTCAGAGCGCCCAGAAGCCGGTTTCCTTTTCCTTATGAATACTTACTACGCGACCGGACGCCGGAAAGAAGCGGTGGCCCGCGTTTGGCTCGTTGAAGGCGAAAAGAATTTGCTCGTCAATGAAAGGCCGTTTGAGAATTACTTTCCCAGGGAGGCTGATCGTGTTTGGGTTCGAGGGCCGCTCAAGGCGGCAAATTTTGCGGACCGTTTCGGGGTCAAGGCCTATGTCGAAGGAGGAGGGCCGAGCGGGCAAGCCGGGGCGCTCCGTCTCGGGATTGCGCGTGCCCTTCTCGAATTCGATGACAATCTTCGCCCGGTGCTTCGAAAAGGAGGATTCTTAACCCGGGATCCGCGAGCGAAAGAGCGCAAGAAATACGGCCGTAAAGGGGCCCGTCGAAGCTTCCAATACACGAAGCGTTGAGATCTCTCGCAACCTTCTTCATTCTGCTTTTTCTTCTTTTTGGCCTCACAAGTTGCGCGGCCTTTTTTGAAGATTACCAGTACCGGCCGATTACGACTTCACAGATACCTTAGAAAACCAGTAACTCTGACAGCCGGTTGGTTGGGTCCAAGATGGCACGGTGCAAGAGGCTCTTTTTTCCTCTCTTCCTTATTGTTTCGCTCGCGGCGTTTATCTTGCTTGTCGGGGTTTTGTTTTCTTTATCCCGATGGGCAAAGTCTCCGGAGTCGCTCGAAGCCCCTTTGACCGCTTTAATCAAAGAGCGTTTGGGGACCCGCCTTTCTTTCCAAGAGGCGAAGTTGATTTTTACTCCTTTCCCGGTTTTAGAGCTCCACAAGTTCCATCTTGACTCACCCCAAGAAGGAGTTTCGGCATTGGCTGCCGAGGAAACGCGGCTTCGCCTTCGATTTTTGCCTCTGGTCTTCGGACGGGTCCTCCCTTCTGGATTATCGGTTCGTGGAGCCGAAGGGACTTTCTGGGGCGTTCCCCTCGAACGAATGGAGTTCAAGATTCAAGGGTTACACCCCAAGCGGCCGGCCTCCTTCAAGTGGAAGGCAAGCGCCGCCGGGGGTCAAGAAATCCTGAAGGGAAAAGGTGATTTGAGATTTCAAAGCCTGGGGGAGAATCTTTGGAGGGATTTGGGATTTCGGACCGAGGTCAGCTTAAACCCCCTCTCCCTCAACGAAGGGATCGGAAAGGATCTTTTGAAAGATTTCCCTGAACTCTCAGAAGCTGGGAAATTGACAGGGGTCCTTTACCTTGAAAAGCTCGAGGGTGTGAGCCCGGTGGAGGGGAACGGCCGGTTTCAAGCGGATCGTTTACAAACCCAAACGCCTCTTCTGGCGGGGGAGGGGAGTTTTTCTTGGAATCTTGAAAAGGGGACTCTCGAATTAAGACAAGCCTCCCTCCAGGCGCCGTTTGGGGAGCTCGAGGGAATGGGGACCTACAAGTTAGAGACAGGAGAGATTGAGGAGGGCCGCCTGAGAGGCCGGAAAATGCTGCTCGAAGAACTGGTTCGTTATTTTCCCGCTTTCTTTTCCACCCTTCCTTTAGGGGCGGGTTTGGCGGGTGAAAGCGAATTCGATCTCACGCTTCGCGGCACCTGGGATTATCTTTCGCTCCATGCGAATTGGAACTTGACGCCGGCGGTATTGACTTACGGAAAGATCTTCTCGAAACCGAAAGATTTCCCGATGGGATTTAATTTCGATTTTCTCTTGAAGGGGGGATCCCTCCTTTCGGGAGATTTCTCGGTTGGGATCGAAGGGGCAACGGTGAAGGGGGCGCTGGCGGCTCTCGACCTCGCGACGGGAAAGGGGGAGTTAACCCTCCTCACCAACAAATTCGATTTGACGGGCTGGCCCCGCCTTTTGACCTCCTTTGCCCATTATGAAATGTCGGGCGGGGCGAAGGCGCTCGTGAGCCTCAAGGGAGATTTGACTCAGATCCGTGAGACGGAAAAGATGATCAACCTGACCCTGGAAGGGGTGACGATCCTTTCCCAGGAGGGGCGGGGGATTCGTGACGCCACAGTCCTTCTGGACGCCAGCCCGCTCAGTCTCCGCATCAAAGAGGCCCGCTTTGTGATGGGGGGATCCCCCCTCGAAATCAAAACCGAGATCTACGACTTGAGAGAACACCCTCGAGGCACTCTCGAAATTGCTTCTCCGGGCCTGGACCCTTTTGCCTTGATCGAACATTTGAAGGAATTGAGTTCCTCGTTTTTCCCCTCTGAGAAACCGTTCTCTTGGGAAAACATGGGGACCACGATGAAACGTTTCCTGCCGAAGCCGATTCTCTGGGAAGATTTTCTCCTCACGCTCAGGATCGAAGGAGAGAAAATTTTCCTTGAGGATCTGAAGTTTCGGATCCTCGAAGGAAGCCTCAATTTTCAAGGCCAGATCGAGCGGCCGCCCGGCACCCCAAGTTTTTCACTCGACGTCCAACTGGATCGAATCGCTCTGGCACGCTATCTCGAGGGTTTAGGAGAGACGGGAAGAATTTTGGAAGGAAACCTCTTCTTTCAAGGGAAGTTCCAGGGAGAAGGGGGGACCCGGGAAGAGGCGGCCCGGTCGCTCGCGGGGCAGGGGACCCTCTTGATCGCGAATGGGGAGTGGCCGGCTCTTGATCTTGCGAGTCCTCTCAAATCTCTGGAACCTTTTCAAAAGGTCACCCTCGGAGCTCCCGCCTCGACCCCCTTTTCAGACTTAAGGGCCCGTTGGGACTACAAGGAGGGGAAATTTGAAACCGATGATCTTCTCATCCGCTCTGAGGATTTCTGGATTGAGGGGAAGGGGAATCTTTCTAAGGAGGGAGTTTTGAATTCCAGGCTTGAAGTTTATTTATCAAAATTCCTCACGGAACAAGCCTTTCAATCCTGGCAGGCGGGCGACCGGACCGAAGGGAAGCAATTGGGGCCCGTTCCCTTTCTTCTCGTGGGGAACCTTACCCAACCGGAGCCGAGGATTGACGAAGAGAAGGCAAAGCCTTTGCTTGAGGCGATCCGCACTCGGAAATTTAAAAGGGTTCTGCGCGAACCTTTTAAAACGAGCGGGCATCCTCCAGTAGACTAGGAGGATGCCCGCTCGTATTCTCCTCTAAGCAGGCAACTTAAGTTCTCCACGGAGCTTTCTCAAGAGTTCGCGAGCGGCCTTTTCTTCAAGTTCCCGTCGGTTTTTCCCCGTGACCGCGACGCGGTATTTCCTTCCAATGCGGACTTCGACGCGGATTCCCTGACGGGTCGAGCGCCACGAGTATTCGGGAATCCGCTTCCACTGTTTCTGGCTGAGTTCCTGGAGCGTACTCTTCGGGTTGGGATCCAGCCTCAGGAGACGGCGAGGATTGAAATAAGGCCCCAGATGTTTGAGAATAAATTCTCTCGCCTGGGAAAGTCCCTGGTCTTCATAAATGGCGGCAATGAGTGCCTCGAGGGCGTCGGCCAAGACCTTGCTCTGTTGATTCCCCTTTTCTTTCCTGAGTCCCTGACCCAATTTGAGCAGGCGCCTGAGCTGAATTTCGCGGGCGACGCGGGCAAGGATTCTTCGCGAGACCAGGGTCGAACGGAATCGGCTCAAGATCCCTTCGTTGGCCTCGGGGAAGGCATCGATCAGTTCACAACAGACGACATAGTTGAGGACTGCATCGCCAAAAAATTCAAGGCGATCAAAGTCGGGAAGGCGCAAATGGGGATGCTCATTCCGGTAGGAAGGGTGAGTGAGGGCGGCCTCGAGAAGCTTTGGATTCGAAAAACTGAAGCCCCAGAGGCGGCGGTTAGAGGATTTATGAACACGAGCACGAGTTTGCATGAACGGACGGCACGATAAGGCTTTTTGTTTTCTCTGTCAATAGGGTATAATTAACGACTTTTTTCAAAAAGAGGAAAAGACCATGATTGCTTGTGCCGTCGTTGGAGCGACAGGGTTTACGGGGATGGAACTTGTGAGGATCCTTCTCGCGCACCCCCGCGTCCAGCTTGCGGCCTTGACCACACGACAGGAGATGCCGATCCCTCTTAAAAATCTCATCCCCGGGATTTCGAAGAGGAATACGCTCGCGGTCAGCAAATTCTCCTTTGCCCAGGTGAAACGAGCCGCGGATGTCGTCTTCCTGGCGCTTCCTCATACCGAGACGATGACGCTCGCCGCGCGATTTTTCCATGCGGGAAAGATTGTGATCGATCTTTCGGCAGATTTCCGGATTCGCGAAGCCTCGGTCTGGGAAAAATGGTATGGGGTGAAGCACCGCGAGCGCAGGCTCTTGAAAGAAGCCGTTTATGGACTCCCGGAGATTTACCGAGAATCGATTCGGAGGGCCAACCTCATCGCCAATCCCGGCTGCTACCCCACCGGGGCTTGTCTCGGGATCGCCCCCCTCCTTCGGGACGGTCTGGTGGAGCCTGACTCCATCGCAATCGATGCCAAGTCCGGGGTCACCGGTGCCGGCAAAAAGCTTAATCCGGCGACCCAGTTTTGCGAAGTGGATGAGAATTTTTACGCCTACAAGGTGAACCGGCACCAGCACATGCCGGAGATGGAGCAGGTGCTTTCTCAGTCAGCCGGCCAAAAGATCCATCTGAGCTTTGTCCCTCACCTCTTGCCGCTCCATCGGGGAATCCTGACCACGATCTATCTGAGGAAGCGCCCCCAGGTGCGGGTAGCCGAGCTTCGGAAGAGTTTCGAGCGGGCCTACCAGGAGGAGCCCTTTGTTCGGGTCCGTAAGGAAGGGGAATTCCCGTCGTTGCGAGAGGTCCAGGGGACCAACTTTTGTGACATCGGGTTTTGCTCGAGTCCCGATGAGGACAAGGTCATTGTGATTACGGCGATCGATAATCTCATCAAGGGAGCCAGCGGGCAGGCGGTCCAGAACCTGAATATCCGCTCGGGCTTTCCGGAAGAGGAGGGCCTTTTGGGATGACCAGGATCACCTTGGAGCGGAGGCGCGGGGGGACGGTCACCACCCCTGTTGGTTTCTTGGCCGCGGGGATCCATGCGGGCATCAAGCAAAAGAGAAAAAGAAAATACGATGCTTCCCTCATCGTTTCCGAAAAACCGGCGATCGCGGCGGGAACCTTTACGAAGAACCGGGCCAAGGCCTGGCCGGTGATGTATTCGATGAAGGCGATTGAGGGGGCGAGGCATCGGGCGATCCTTGCTTCCAGTGGAAATGCGAATTGCTTCAACGGCCCGGAGGGCCAATCAGCGGTTCTCGAATCGGTAGAGACTCTCGCCCGCCTTCTCCGGGTTCGTCCGGAAGAAGTTTTAATCGCGCAGACCGGGCTCATCGGAGTCCCCTTTCCGATCAACCGATTCAAAAGGGCCCTGCCGAAGCTTGCGAAACGGCTTTCTCCGGACGGCGGAAGGCAGGCCGCGAAGGGGATTCTCACCACGGATCTTCGGACCAAAGAGGTGGCCGTTTCGTTTTATTTAGGAAGGAAACGTGTTACAATCGGGGCCATTGCCAAAGGGGCGGGAATGGTTCATCCCCAAATGGCAACCATGCTCTGTTTCATCACCACCGATGTGAGGATCACGAAGCGCCTGCTTCGTCGAGCGCTCAGGCGGGCGGTGGACGAGACGTTTAATCAGATTGCGATCGATAACGATCAAAGCACGAACGACACGGTTCTCGTCCTCGCCAATGGGGAAGCCCAAAACCGCACCCTGACGCGGGTGGATCGTCGTTATCGACTCTTCCGCGATGCCCTGGAAGAGGTGAGCCGTTATATCGCGAAGGAGTTGGTTCGCGACGGCGAAGGGGTAACGAAGGTTTGCACGATTCATATCGGTGGCGCCAAGCGCCCCACCGAGGCCGAGCGGGTGGCTCGTCAGATCGGAACCTCCATGCTTTTTAAGACGATGTTGGCCGGGGCCGACCCCAACTGGGGACGACTGGTGGCAGCGATCGGCGCAAGCGGTGTGGCCTTTGATCCAAATCGGCTCGATATTTCTTTTGACGGGGTGAGTGTTCTTTCGCATGGAAAATTGAAGGTCAGGAACCTTCCCCGCGCGAGGCGGGTCCTTGCCAAGAGGGGATTTGACCTGGCCATTGGCCTCGGAAAGGGGTACGCCCGGGCTGAGTTCATCACCTCGGACCTCACGCCGAAATACGTCCTCATCAATTCTTCGTATTCATCCTGATCTCATCCTATGGATCAATTAGTCGAGAAGGCAAGCATTCTGATTGAGGCGCTTCCCTATATTCGGAAGTTCCGCGGTAAAGAGATCCTCATCAAATATGGGGGGGCCGTGATGAACTATCCGGAGGTCCGGGAAAATGTCCTCCACGACCTCGTGTTTATGAATTATGTCGGGATCCGTCCGATCTTGATCCACGGCGGAGGCTCCGCGATTACCGAGAATTTGAAGAAGAAGGGAATTCAGTCGCGATTTGTGAACGGGCTTCGAGTCACAGACCCTGCGACGATGCAGGTCGTGGCCCAGACACTTGCCCAGATCAACCGCGAAATTGTCCACGACATCAATCGTTTCGGGGCGCAGGCGGTGGGTCTTTCGGGTCATGACGCCGAGATTCTGAATGTGGTGAAACACAAAGCGAATGGCGACGTCGGCTTTGTAGGAGAGGTGACATCGGTCAATACCCTTTCGATCCGAGAATCGACCGAATTCAATGTCATTCCTGTCATCTCACCGTTGGGGATTGATGCGGCGAAGGAAACTTACAATGTCAATGCGGATGAGGCCGCTGCAAAGATCGCAGCCGCGCTTCAGGTGCAAAAATTGATGATCCTCACCAATGTCCAGGGAATCCTTAAAGACCCCAAAAATGGAAGGGGTCTGATTCCCTCTCTCAAGGTGAACGAGGCGGAGGAGTTGATCCGCAAAGAAGTCGTCACCGACGGAATGATTCCCAAGGTCAACGCCTGTATCGCCGCTCTCCAGGGAGGGATTAAAAAGGCCCACATTATTGACGGACGGATCAAGCATTCTCTCCTTTTGGAAATTTTTACGGACCAAGGAATCGGGACAGAAATTGTCCTTTAATTGAACGCTATGAAAACCTCAGAACTTCAAGGTCTTTACAGCCAGTATCTTCTTCCGACCGTGACGCGGGTACCCCTTTGCCTGGTGAAGGGAAAAGGGTCGCGGGTCTGGGATCTGGAGGGGCGGGAATATATTGATTTTTTTCCGGGGTGGGGAGTTTCCGGACTGGGTCATTGTCATCCGGCCGTCGGCTACGCGATTAAGAACCAGCTCCGAAAGATTGTTCACATTTCGAATAATTATCTGAATGTGAAGCAGGCCGAATTGGCCCGCGAGATTGCGCGGAATTCCTTTCCGGCGCGCTGTTTTTTTTCCAACAGCGGCGCCGAGGCCATTGAGGCGGCCATCAAATTTTCCCGTCGATACGGTCAAGAGAACGGACGTTTTGAAATCATCACGATGAAGCGTTCCTTTCACGGCCGGACCTATGGAGCGATGAGTGCCACGGGCCAGGAGAAAACTCATCAGGGATTCAGCCCCCTTCTCGCAGGATTTTCCTACGGCGAGTTCAACGATCTCGCTTCGGTGGAGCGCCTCGTGACGCCCCGGACCGTTGCGATTCTGGTGGAGCCGGTCCAAGGGGAAGGCGGGATTCAGGTGGCGAGCCTCAAATTTTTGCGGGGCCTCCGTGAGCTTTGTGACCAGAAGGATATCCTCTTGATTCTGGATGAGGTGCAAACAGGAATGGGACGAACGGGGATGATGTTTGCCTATCAGCATTACGCGATCGAGCCCGATCTCGTGACTTTGGCGAAGTCGCTCGGAAACGGGGTCCCCATTGGGGCCCTGGTGGTCAATTCGAAGATCAAGCGAGAGGTCTTCACACCGGGCACGCACGCCTCGACTTACGGCGGCAATCCGCTTGTTTGTGCGGCAGCGCTCGCCGTTTTTAAAACGATCCGGAAAGAGAAACTCCTTCAGAACGCGGAGCGGCTTGGAGCAATTCTGGGGACGCGCCTTCTGAAATTCCAGTCGAAGTTTCCGGTGATTCGGGAGGTTCGCGGGCTCGGCCTGATGCACGGCGTGGAACTCAAGCGAGCTGGCGAGGCCTACGTGGACCGCGCGCGCGAAAAAGGGCTCCTCATCAATTGTACGCAGGAGAAGGTGCTTCGGATTATGCCTGCGATTACGATTTCGAAAAAATGGCTCGATAAGGGGCTTTGGATTCTCGAAAAGGTGTTTGAGGAACTCCAATGAGGAAGGCCAAACATTTCATTTCGGTGGATGACTTTTCATCCGAAGAGGTTGAGAGTGTCTTAGACCTGGCTCAAAAGATTAAGCGATCTCCCCAGTCTTATCGGGACGCCCTGGGGGGAAAGATGTTTGGTTTGATCTTTGAGAAGCCCTCCACCCGGACTTGGGTTTCCTTTGAAGTCGGGATCCAGACCATGGGGGGAGGGACCATTTACCTGGGTCCGGAAGACATTCAGCTCGGGGTCCGGGAGGCGGTTAAGGATGTGGCACGGGTTCTTGATCGTTACTTGGACGGGGTCGTCCTCCGGACGTTTGCTCATGAGACGATCACGACCTTTGAGCGTTACTTCCACAAGCCGGTGATTAACGGCCTGAGTGACTTTGAACATCCGTGTCAGGCCCTGGGAGATTTTTTAACGATTCGGGAAAAATTTAAAAAGAAGGAGAGGCCGATTCTCGCCTTTGTGGGGGACGGGAATAATGTGTTAAATTCACTCCTTCTGCTCACGGCGAAATTGGGGGGAAATCTTCGTTATGCAGCCCCTCCCAAATTTTCGCCAAGGCGTTCGGTGATTCAAAAGGCGCGGTCCCTGGCGAAGAGGTCCAAAGCCGCGATCGAATCCTTTACGGATCCGGAGGAGGCGGTGAAAGGAGCGGATTTTATTTACACGGATGTCTGGGTCAGTATGGGGGAGGAGCGAAAAAGGAAGACCAAAATCCAGAGTTTTAAGGGTTTTCAGGTGAACCGCGCGCTTCTCCGTCACGCCGCCAAGGGGACGAAGGTAATGCACTGCCTTCCGGCGCACCGGGGAGAGGAGATTACCGAAGAGGTCCTGGAGGGAAAAAATTCGATTGTTTTTGACCAGGCGGAGAACCGATTACACGTTCAGAAAGCCGTTTTGATTCATTTGTGCACTGGACGAGAGAGGGCCAAGCGATGAAAAAGGTGGTACTTGCATTTTCAGGGGGGTTGGACACCTCCTGTGCCGTACGCTGGCTTCGCGAGCGTTACGGGGCGGAAGTGGTCTGTTTCTCCGCGTTTCTCGGAGAGGCCCGAGATCGAGGAATGCTGCGAAAGCGGGCGCTGCGAGCAGGCGCTTCGCGAATTTATATCGAGGACCTTAAAAAGGAATTTGCCCACGATTTTATTCTCCCCGCGCTTTGGGCCCATGCCCGTTATGAAGGCAAATACCCTTTGGCGACGGCGCTGGGGCGACCCTTGATTGCGAAACATCTCGTCCGGATTGCTCAGAAGGAAAGGGCGGAGGCCGTGGCCCACGGTTCGAGCGGAAAGGGGAACGACCAAGTGCGAATCGAGGTGGGCGTCCGCACCCTCGATCCGAGTCTCGAGATTGTGGCGCCCCTTCGGGAGTGGGAGTTTAAGTCGCGCGAAGAAGAGATTGATTATGCCAGAGCTCACAAGATTCCGATTGAGGCGACGAAAAAAAGTCCTTACTCGATTGACCAAAATATCTGGGGGGTCTCGATCGAGGCAGGGATTTTGGAAGATCCCTGGCGGGAACCGCCCGAGGAGGCTTATCGAATCACCCGTTCTCCTCATCGAGCTCCCAAGACCCCCAAATATTTGGAGATTGAGTTTAAGCGAGGAATTCCGGTTGGACTCAATGGAAAAAGGATGCCGCTCGCGGATTTGATTCAAAGGGTGACTCCGGCCGCCGGCGCTTACGGGATCGGCCGGTTGGACCAGATGGAGAACCGTTTGGTCGGCATCAAAAGCCGCGAAATCTATGAGGCGCCGGCCGCTGAGGTCTTGCTCCTGGCGCATGAAGAGCTGGAAGGGCTTGTGATGGACCGCGAGTTTCTCCATTATAAGCGGCTCCTTTCGGAGAAGTATGCGGAACTGGTTTACTACGGCCTCTGGTTTTCTCCTTTGAAGAAGGCGTTGGACGCCTTCTTTCAATCGAATCAGGAGCGCGTCACAGGGAAAGTTCGTCTGAAACTGATTCCGGGGAAAGTGCTCGCGGCCGGCAAATCGAGCCCCCACTCGCTTTATTCCGAGCGGCTGGCCACCTATTCGGAACGCGACGCCTTTGACCGCACCGCGGCCGAAGGATTCATGAAAATTTGGGGACTGCCTTACGAAGGACTGAAGAAAGGAAGTGATAAGTTGTAAGTGATAAGTTTTAAGTCGGAATGCGAAAAAGTTTTCCGATTCGACTTATGACTTAAAACTTAAGACTTAAAACTATGAACAAAAATCTTTGGGGAGGGCGTTTTAAAAAAGAGCTCGATCCGACGGTGCAGTGTTTCTCCTATTCTCTGTACGTCGACGGGGAACTTCTGCAGGCCGAGATCCGTGTGAATCAGGCGCATGCGAAGATGTTGGGCCGCGTGGGACTGATTTCGCGAGGAGAAGCGGCGAGGCTCGTCTCGGCCTTGGGCCAAATCGGACGAAAATTTCGGGTGAAAGATCCCCACAAAAATCCGTTGGCCCCTTATTCAAAAAATATTGAGGATGTGCACACCTTTGTCCAACTGGAACTTGAGAAAAGAGGGGGGGCGCTCGCCAAAAAGATTCACACGGGCCGTTCTCGAAATGACCTGGTGGTGACCTCCACCCTTGTTTATTTGAAAGAGAGACTTCCGGCGCTGGACCCAAAGATTCGAAATTTTGAGAAATCGCTCGTTGATTTCGCGGAAAAGGCCGAAGGGGTCGTTGTGCCCGGCCTGACCCATTTAAGACGCGCCCAGCCGATTCTTTTGGCGCACCACCTCTTGGCTTATGTCAGCATGTTCGAACGTGACCGAGCGAGGCTTCACGATGCTTTGAGTCGAATGGATAAGCTTCCTTTGGGTGCGGCGGCCCTCGCTGGCTCCAGTCTGCCTTTGGATCCCAGAAGGGTGGCGAAAGAGCTCGGATTTTCAGGCGTGGCGGAGAATAGTCTCGATGCGGTGAGCGACCGGGATTTTATCCTCGAGACCTTGTCATCTCTTTCTATTCTCTGGGTTCATCTCTCCCGGCTTGCGGAGGATTTCATTCTGTGGAACTCGGAAGCCTTCGGCTATGTGGCCTTGGATGATTCCGTGGCCACCGGATCGAGCCTGATGCCTCAGAAGAAAAATCCGGACGTCTTTGAACTGGTGCGCGGCCGTGCGGGCGTGATTTTTGGCAGGCTCCTGTCTTTATTGACCCTTCTCAAAGGACTCCCCCTGGCTTACAACCGGGACCTTCAGGAGGATAAGCCGGCCCTTTTTGACGCGATTCATAAAACTGAATTGGCGCTTGAAACGCTGCGGATCACAATCTCTCGGGCTCGAATCGCCGAGGGGGTCCGGCGATGGGTTCAGGAAGAAGATTTTATTTATGCAACCGACCTTCTGGAATATCTCGTGGAAAAAAGAGTTGCTTTTCGCGAGGCTCATGAAGCGGTGGGAAAACTGGTTCGTTATGCCGCGGAGGAGGGAAAACGACTCGGCGAACTTTCGCCGGAAGAGTTGCAGCGTTTTTCGCCCCACTTTGACGAGAAGATTTACCGATTTTTCGATCCCGATCTCTCGGTGGCTCGCAAGAGGACACCCGGGAGCACCCAGCCGGCTCAGGTGAGGAAATGGATTCGGTATTGGAAAAAGAAATTCAGAAGGGCGTAAGGGTCCACGATTTTTATTACTTGGCGAAGGACCTCTACTGCGAAAGGGTCCGGGTCCGGGAGATCGTCGAACGGGTGGGGACCCCTGTCTTTATTTACAGCCACCGGACGATTGTCGAACATTATCGGAAGCTGGTGCAGGCCTTCCGGCAGGTTCGGCCCCTGATTTGTTATTCCATGAAGGCCAACTCGAATTTGGCTGTTCTGACATCCCTCGTCTCGGAAGGGGCGGGGCTGGATATCGTCTCGGGAGGAGAACTTTTTCGGGCGTTGCGCGCGGGGTGTGATCCTCAAAAAATTGTTTATGCGGGTGTCGGAAAGACGGAAGAAGAGATCAAAACGGCGCTAGGGGCTGGGATCCTCCTTTTCAATGTGGAGTCCGTGCCGGAATTGGCCCAGATCAACCGGCTGGCGGGGCGGCTCGGGAAGAAAGTCCAGATTTCGCTGCGCCTGAACCCCGGAATCGATCCCCACACCCACGACTCGATTGCCACCGGAAAGGCGGGAAGCAAATTCGGTCTTGATTTTGACACGGCTCACGCGATTTTTATGAAACGGGAAGAGTATCCTTCGCTTTCGATTTGCGGGATTCACGTTCACATCGGCTCCCAGATCGTGACGGGAGAGCCTTTCCTTAAGGCCTTCCGGAAAGTTTTGATCTTTATCATGAGTCTCGAGAAAGAGGGCTATCTCATTAAATACCTGAATCTCGGCGGCGGCCTGGGGATTATTTACTCAGATGAGAAGCCCCAAACCGCAGACGCCTTCGCCAAGCAAATTTTACCCCTTCTCAAGGGGAAAAAATTTCGGCTGATTTTTGAACCGGGCCGGTTTATCGTGGGCAATGCCGGGATTCTTGTGACGCAGGTCCTTTATCTCAAACAGACGCCGATGAAAAATTTCGCCGTGGTGGATGCCGGGATGAATGATTTGATCCGCCCCGCCCTTTACGATTCGCACCATGAGATTTGGCCCCTCGAAAAAATGGAGAAACCGGAGAAGGAAGTTTACGATGTGGTGGGCCCGGTCTGTGAAAGCGGCGATTTTCTCGCTCAGGACCGCTATCTGCAGAAACTCTCTCAAGGGGATTACCTGGCCCTCTTGAGCGCCGGCGCTTACGGATTCTCGATGTCGAGCAATTACAATTCGCGCCCTCGCCCCGCGGAGGTGCTCGTGAAGGGGAAGGAATTCGCGGTCGTGAGGCGGCGGGAGACTTACGAGGATTTAATCCGGGGGGAAAAGATCCCCGCGTTTCTTTTACGATGAAAGAGATTACCTTCTACAAAATGGTGGCGGCGGGGAACGATTTCGTGGTGGTCGACAACCGCAAACAGGTTGTCTGTGACCCCGTTTCGTTCGCCCGCGAAGTCTGCTCCCGTCACACCGGCGTGGGGGGAGACGGGGTTTTGCTTTTGGAGCCCCCTCACCCCCGACCCTCTCCCCTCAAGGGAGAGGGAAAGGGTGAGGGGGTGGATTACAAGCTCCGGATTTTGAATGCGGATGGTTCGGAGGCGGAGGCCTGCGGTAATGGATTTCGTTGCGCGGCGCTTTTGGCGAAGGAGAAACTGGGACTTTCGCGAAAGCAGTCTTTTGAAACTCCCTCAGGGAGGATCGAAGCGGAAGTGAAACAAAATCGTCGGGTCCGTGTCCGTCTCGGGGATCCCGCGGATTTTAAGGATCGCGAAAAAATCGAAGTGAACGGGCGCACGCTTCATTATTATTCGATTCGTATGGGAGTGCCTCACGTCGTGATTTTTGTAGAGGGGCTTGCCAACGTTTCCGTCCAAGAGGTGGGCAGGGAGATCCGTTTTGACAAGCGCTTTCAGCCGGCGGGGACCAACGTCAACTTTGTGGAAATGACAGGTCCTCGATCCCTTGGAGTCCGGACGTATGAGCGGGGGGTGGAGCGGGAAACCTTAGCCTGCGGGACCGGTTCGGCCGCTTCTGCGATCGTGAGCGTCAAAGTCGGTTATGCGGAGCCGCCGGTCCAGATTCAAACTCAAGGGGGGGAGATTCTCACGGTTGATTTCAAGAAAAATGATGAGAAGATTAAAGACGTTTACCTCGAGGGTGAAGCCAGGCTGGTTTTTGAGGGCAAATGGCCCCCAAAGGGACCTGGCCCCTTTTGACTTTTGACGATGGCTAAAACTCCATTTGAAGGCTCGATGGTGGCTTTGGTGACTCCTTTCCGAAAGGGAAAGGTGGATGAAAGGGGACTTCGCCGCCTTCTTGAAAAACACCTCAAGGCTCGGACGGATGTCATTGTTCCGGTGGGAACGACCGGAGAATCGGCCACGCTCTCTCATGAAGAACATCGTCGCGTCATGTCGATCGTGGTGGAATATGTCCACGGCCGCGTTCCCGTGGTCTGCGGTGCCGGTTCGAATAACACCGAAGAAGCGCTGGGGCTCATCCAGTATGCCAAAAAGATCAAAGCCGACGGGGTCTTGGTGGTGACCCCTTACTATAACCGGCCGACTCAAGAGGGGCTTTACCGCCACTATGCTTACTTGGCCCGAAAGGTGGACATTCCGATGATCCTTTATAACGTTCCCGGAAGAACGGGTGTTTCTTTGGCTCCCCAGACCGTGGCGCGGCTCGCCAAGATTCCGAATATCGTTGGAATCAAGGAAGCGAGCGGAAGCCTTGACCAGGTCGATCAGATTCTCGGACTTTGCAATCTCACGGTCCTATCGGGAGAAGACTCGCTCACGATGCCGATGATGGCCCTTGGCGCCAAAGGAGCCATTTCTGTAACGGCGAATGTGGTTCCCGAACTTCACCGCGAGATGGTCCATGCCATGTTGAGCGGAGACCTTGAGCAAGGAAGGGAGCTTCACCGGAAGCTTTACCCCCTTTCGAAAGCCCTTTTTCTGGAGACCAATCCCATCCCCGTAAAAACAGCCTTGGCAATGATGGGGCTCCTCCGAGCGGAGCTTCGTCTTCCCCTTTGTGAAATGGGGAGTGAGAATCGAGAAAGGCTTAAAGAGGTGTTAAAAAAGTTGGGCGTCATTGCGAGGCAGTATTCCAAGTGATGCCGAAGCAATCTCCGTTCTTAGATTGCTTCGCCCGCCAAAGTACGTTGGCGGGCTCGCAATAACAGAAGGTGCTATATGAAAAAAATTCGCATCGCAGTCGCGGGAGCGGGCGGGAGAATGGGGAGAAGAATCCTGACGCTTGCCCAAGCCAACCCCCAATTTCAGATCGTAGGCGCCTTGGAAAAGGAGGAGGCGGGCATTCTAGGGATGGACGTCGGCTCCTTAACCGGTCAGGAGCCGATCGGGGTAAAGGTGACGGCTGATTTGGAGGAGGCGCTGGCCCCAACTCAAGTTTTAATCGATTTCACACACGCCAGTGCGACCGACCGTCACCTGGCGGCCGCCTTGAGACTCGGCAAGAATCTTGTGATCGGGACGACGGGACTTTCGGAAAAGACTCGCTCGTCCCTCAAGCGCTCTTCCGGGCGGATTGCCATCCTTCAGTCCGCGAACATGAGCCGGGGGGTGAGTTTCCTTTACGAGCTCGCGAGCCGGGCCGCTCAAGTCTTGGGCGAAGGCTATGATATTGAAATCACGGAAACGCATCACCGGACGAAAAAGGATGCGCCGAGTGGCACGGCTCTTGAACTGGCGCGGCTGATCGCTCAAGTGAAAGGGTGGGATTCCAAGAGGGCCGGAGCCATCGCCATCCATTCGCTCCGAGGCGGGGATGTCGTGGGAGAGCATACGGTTTCATTCTTGGGTGAGGGTGAGATTTTAGAGCTGGTTCATCGCGCGACCTCGCGGGACGCCTTTGCCCGAGGAGCGCTGGCTGCGGCAAAGTTTATTGCAGGGAGGAAGAAGGGTCTTTATAATATGCGGGACGCGATCCGATTCCGAACGTAATGAAATCCCGTCACGCCTTTTCGGCCTCAGCCTTCCTCTTCTTCCTCTTCATTCCCTTCTCCCTGATTGCCCAAGACTCGGCGCCTCCTGAACCTCCGTCAAACTTCCTCTTCCGCGATAAATTTTATCTCACCCCCTCGCAAAAGATCCGTTATCAGACGGTTCCGGCGGAGGGCCTCCTTGTTTTGGAACAACCCGCCCCCGAATGGAACTCCAAGGTCGCCCTCGTGAGTGACTTCGCTCCGAAGGCCCTTCGGACGCGGGCCCTGAAGGGGATCCAGTCGGTGGACGAGGCCAAGGCCTGGATCGGCTCGCAAAAAAAGGAGCTGTCCTATCAGGGAATCCCCATCGTTGAGCTCTCCCTTCCCTCCCCCGACGGCCGCGCGGAGCCGCGATACTGGGTAGGAAACAAAAGTTTTGGTTCTTTCGAGGAAGCGAGCCGGGAAATTGCCATGGTGGAGTCCCTCATTCAAGCCCAGGGGGGAAACTTTTCCCGGGCGCGGGAGCTCGCCCGAGAGTTTAAAGAGGCCGAAAGGGTACCGCCGGTCGAGCGAGTGAAAACAAGGGCTCAATTCCAAAAAGAGGAAGAGATCGCGCTCCGTTGGCTTGACCAACTCGAGATCCCAGAGAAGCTCTACGGGCCTTTTCAGGGAGTGGGGGCGGGGGAGCCGACCCTTTGGCAATCCTTTGGTGAAAGCACATGGCGGAGCACCAATTTAGGAGAGCGCAAGTTTAATTCCCTGGTTGGCTTCTGGACGCAGCGGCTCGTGTTTAAGGGAATTCGTTTTCCCATCAGTACGATTGATCCCTATGTCGAACTGACAGGGGCCCTGGAATCGTCTCCCAATGACGGAGGGAGTCAGCTGGACACAAGCATTGGCATCGAGTGGAGACCCCTTCAGAGGAGCTCGTTCCTTGATAATTTCAGGCCGGGGGGAATTCCGCTCCTCGCGTTTGCTAAGAATTACCGTTTCTTGATGCAGTACATGAACCGGCGGAATCTCAAAGATGAAATTGCGAATATCCACCACGACGATTTCCGTGTCGGATTCGCTATTTTCTATGAGTGGGGGATCGACCTTCCTCCCGCCGATCAGCAGCCGGAGCGTGGATTCGTAGGATGGTTGACCGATTACGTCTGGGGGGAGTATTTCGGGGACTACACCTGGAGGCACACAAACTTCACGGTCCACGAGAGCTACAATGCTTGGACACTCGATACTTCGGTCATCTTGGGGATTAAAACGCCTGCCCTGGACCTCCCTTCGAATCCGATTAATAGTAACTTGATTCTGATGCCTTATTTTAGGTTTGGACTCATTGCGAATGATGAGTTTTCCAATCCACCCGACAACCGCTACTTTGTGGCGGTAGGCCTTCGGTGGATGCCGTTCCGCGATTACCGATTTGCGAATAACGAATGGCTTTTCAAGACGAAATTTTTCGTGGAATGGCTGGGAATTGGAAAAGTTCAAAACTTAAAACAAGACGACAGCCGGCCCCATCCCGACGAGGATTGGAGGATCGGGGTCGCCTGGTCGCTCCGGCGGTTTTAACTTCTTCACTTATGCGCCTTGATCGAGTTATTCTCCTCGGAATTTTTAGTGCCACTTTTATCGGAGTTTTATTTTGGGCCCAGCCCGCCTCAGCCAACCTGCTCGGAAACCCCAGCTTTGAAGACGAAATCGGAGACGGGACAGCCGCCAACTGGGACAGCACCAACGGGGTCACTCGAATCACTTCTCCTCCTGCCGGTTTCGACGCTTTCCCCGACGGCAGCGCCGCCATCCTTATGGATGCCACAAGCGATTACACTTTCCAGACCAATAAGAATGTCCGGCAGGGAGATTTGGTGGTCTTTAGTGCGCTGGCCGAGTCTGACATCACCGCGGACGGCTCAAGCGGCGGGCAATTAAGGATCGAATTTAAGAAGGTCGATTCCGTGAGCGGTGCTGAAGTTTTGATCAACGATGTCACTTCCGCCTTGATTACGATCGATAACGCGCCGAACGGGGGAGGAGATGGTTATACGCGCTTTACGATTAGCGGCCGCGCCCCCGTAGAGACCACTCTGATTGTCTTTACCCTCCGGCGTCAAGGGAGCGGAGCGGGAAATGTGGTCATGGATAATGTCAACGGCGAAATCAATCCTGCAGAGCTCAGTCTTTCCGCCTCGAAAATGAATGTGAAGGCCGGCGATATCGTCACCGTGGCCGCGGATTTCCAGAACGCCTCGGCGCAGAACCAGTCGAATACGGAGCTGCGGGTGGAGGTCCCCCCCGGGCTCGATATTCTCAATGACACGATCCGTCATAACGGCGGCTCGGCCCCCGTTCGCGAAGGCTCGATCCTGATTGCCTCTCTTTCTCCCCTTCGTCCCGATGACAAAGTGAAGATTGTTTTTCAAGTCCTTGTGACAAGCGGCGTCACGCCTGGAAAGATCTATGAAATCATCGCAGACGTCCAAGCCCGCGGCCGAATTTCTGAAACGCGGAGCGTTCAGTTACGGGTGCGGGGGGATCCCGTTTTTGACGAAGGGACGGTCGTCGGAAAGGTGTTTGACGACCGCAATGAAGATGGGATGCAGACGAAAGGGGAGATCGGCGTCCCGCGGGTCCGGATTTACACGGAATACGGCGTGAGCGCCGTGACCGATCCAGACGGCCGTTTTCATCTCCCGGCGGTCCAGCCGGGACGTCATGTTTTAAAAATCGACGGTCACACCCTCCCTCCGGGGACCGCCTTTGTGACGGAAGAGTCTCTTTTGATTAAGACGACACCGGGACTTTTGAATAAGGTCCGCTTCGCCGTTCGGCTCCCTGAGTCGGCCCTCCCTCTCGAATTCCGCAAAGCGCTTCAGATTTGGGTGACTCAAGGGATGGATCTTGCCCAACCCCAGCTTGAGATTTCCATGGAACCCAACCTTCTCCGAGGGGGTCTGGATCGCCTCGCACGGGAACCGGCCTTCCGCATCCGGACCAATTATGCCGAATACCTCACGAGCTGGCGGATCGAAGTACGGAACGAGGTGGGTGAGAAGGTTTGGACCGGGGTGGGGATTTCAGCCCCCCCTCACGAACTCCGTTGGAATGGGATGACGGACGCGGGCGAAATGATTTCTCCAGGAGTTTACGCCTACCGGCTCGTGGTCCGGGACGGTCAGGATCGTGAAGATTGGACGCCGCTTCAATTTTTCCGGGTGGTCCGAAAGGGAGATTCTCTCGAAGGCTTCGGGGAGACCGTGCCCCTGCCGCCGGTGGGCAGTTTCAATATCTTCCGGGACGGAAAAAGGTCGATCCCTCTTGTCGCGAAACCCACCGTCCGCGTTTATGGAAAAGTGGAACCCAACCGCCGCGTCCAGATGGGAGATACGCCGATCGAAGCCGGTCCCGACGGAGAATTCGAGAGAGAATTTTTCGTGACTCCGGGAGAGAAAAGGATTCTCGTCAGTGCCGCCAGTCCCGAGGGCGACACCGTGACCGTCGAAGAGAAAATCACGGTGAAGGAAAGTTATTTATTCCTCGTTGCCTTGGGAGAAGAGGAACTGGGTTTGAACGCCGTCGAGGGGAATCAGGAAACGGTCGGACGGGATGAGCCTTTCCACGAAGGTTTTTATGAGGACGGACGGCTGGCTTATTACTTAAAGGCCAAGATCAAAGGGAGATTCCTCGTCAAATCGAGTTATGACACCTCCGATAAACGTTCCGAACTCTTTACCCAGCTCGATCCTGAGAGTTACTACCCGGTTTATGGAGATTACTCTCAGATCGAATACGAAGGCCAGGAGACGAGAGAGAGATTTTTTATTTTGGTCGAGAGGGACCGCTCCTTTCTTCGTTGGGGGAGTTTTCAAACGGGTTTCACCGAGACGGAACTGGGCCGTCACAACCGTACCTTGTCCGGCCTTAAGGTTCATTACGAAACTCTTTCGAGCACCAAATATGGAGATGCCAAACGCGGTTTTTCCCTTTTTTGGTCACGGGCCGAGACCCTGGCCGACCACAACGAATTTCGAGCGACGGGGGGCTCCCTTTATTACCTTCGGAATCGGAATTTGGCAGCGGGGAGCGAAAAGGTGCGAGTCGAAACCCGCGATAAAATTCAGGACATCCCGCTCCAGAGTCGGGACCTCGTCTATGGGAAGGACTACGAAATTGATTACAAACAGGGAAGGATTCTTTTGAAGACTCCTCTTTCTTCCGTGGCCGCGTCGGAGACGATTATTTCCAACGACATCCTCGACGGAAATCCCGTGTTTCTCATCGTCGATTACGAATTTGAAGACTTCAGCCTTTTTAAAGAAAAGACCGCCGGCATCCGGGGCACGACCCATGTGGGGGATCATCTTCGTTTGGGCGCAACGGCCGTGGAGGAGAAGCGGACGGCTCGCGATTATGACCTGAGGGCGGTCGACGCAACTTTCCGGGCCGGGAGAAATACGAAAGTCACCGCAGAGTTTGCCCAGGCGAAGCTCCAGCAGGTACGGCAAGCCTTATCCTTTGACGGGGGTCTGAGTTTTAACAGCCAAACT
>CAZMFE010000004.1:0-22151 GCA_964565495.1 uncultured bacterium | reverse complement strand
ACATCTCGCGAGGATTCGAAGGTTCGACCCGGAAACGATTCTGAAACTTAAATTTGAATTTCAGGAGGATCTTGACGAGGGTCGCGGCGCTCAGGCTTTCTTCGGAGAGGGAAAGGGTGGTTCCGTTCAAACCTTCGATCCGCTCGTGGGAAAAGAGGAGGACGCTGGCAGAGAAATCGCGCGAGCCGATACAAAGATCCGGAAAAAGAAGGTACTTCTCTTGATGGTTCAAATATTCGAGGGAGGAGATCGGCGCGACATCGATCTTTCCCTCTCGAATCCTCTGATTGATTTCGCGCGGGGAACCGTTCTCCCCCGCGAGCTCGAGGCCGTTTCTTCCGGAGGGGGAAACCAGCCCATGGTAAAACGGGAGGGTGTTCAGGTAACGAATTCGACCCAGCCGAAGCCGAGCCTGAACTTCAGCCTTCACTCCAGCCCTTCGGCCTGGAGGGTCTTCCCGACCCAACGGGGATAGACGCCGTGAGCAATTTCCAAAGCATCTAAGACCTTCCCCACCACAAAATCCACAAGATCTTGAATCTTCTCGGCGCCCGAGTAAAAAGCAGGACTCGCCGGCAGGACACGAACCCCCGCTCGCGCCAGCTTCAAGAGGTTCTCCAGTTGAATAACGCTGAGGGGCGTTTCCCGCGGCACGATCACAAGACGTCTCCCCTCTTTCAAAGTGCACTCGGCCGCTCGATGGATGAGGTGCTGACTGAACCCGTTGGCGACCGAACCCAAGGTCCCCGTACTACATGGGATAATCACCATCCCTTGGGTGGGGTAAGAACCGCTTGCGATCGGGGCCGTAAAATCGTCATTGGAGTAAAGCGAAACCCGCTCCAGGCCCTTGGGCTCGAGGAAGGCCCTGAGCTCCTCGGGATCGACTAAACTCCTTAGCGAAATTCCAAGCTCTTCTTGAATCACCAGCCGAGCCGCCTTCGAAATCACCAAGGCGACCTCCTGGCCCAGCTCGGTGAGGGCTTGAACGAAGCGGATGCCGTAAATGACTCCGCTGGCTCCGGTGATCCCAACGACGTAAGGTTTCATGACAATTTATCTGAAATTAAGATCCGCGAGCGCGGCCAGGAAAATCACCACGCTGATGGCCGCATTCATCGTAAAAAAGGCCCGCTCGACCCGCGACCGGCCCCACCGGTACAGGATCCAGTGTTCCCAAAGCAAAAAGACTGCGACAAGGGCCAAGCCGGCTCCGTAAATCCCGCCGAGTCCGGCCAGCATTCCTGCCGCCGTCCAACTTACCAGCGCAACCCCATGCAACAGACCGGCGATTCCGAGCGAGTGCTTCTCTCCAAAGCGGACGGGCACTGACTTCAGTCCAAATTGGCGGTCGAATTCATGATCCTGGAGCGAATAGAAAATGTCAAAACCGGCGACCCAACCGGCGACCCCCATGAGAAGAAGCCCTGGAATCCAAGAAAACTCACCCCGGCTCGCCAACCACGCTCCGTACGGCGAAATTCCCAATATGATACCCAACACCCCGTGCGAAAGCCAAGTGAATCTTTTCAGATAGGGGTAAATCCAAGCCAAAAAAATCGGAAGAGGGCTCAGGACAAGACAAAGAGGCCCCAATTGGACGGCACTGAAGAGAAAAACCAGAATCGAAAGGAGCGCTGCCGTCCGAACGAAGCGCGGTGTCAGCTGTTTTCGAGGAAGCGCGCGGGATTCGGTCCTCGGATTTTTGGCATCGATCTCACAATCGATGAGACGGTTCATCGCCATGGCAAAGGTCCGAAAGAAGACCATGGCGACGGTCACCCAGAAGAAAATCGGCCCACGAGGCCACCCCTCTTCCGCCAGGAAAAGCCCGAGATAAGCAAAGGGAAGGGCAAAAATCGAATGCTCGAATTTGATATCAAGAAAAAATGAAACAAGCCCTTTGTCATTGCGAGGAGGCTCGAAGGGCCGACGCCTGCCTGCCGGCGAGGCAGGAAGCAATCTCAGAATCGGGATTGCCCCACCACCACGATGTGGTGGTGGGGTTGCTTCGCCCCGTCCGTTTGCTTCGCAAACGAAGCAGACGGGGCTCGCAATGACGTTTTTACTGGATTTTGCCGTCAAGTCCATATTCGTTCCAGCGGCGGGTGACCTGTTTTTTCATCTCCTCGCTCATCGCAATATCGTCCGGCCAAGGGCGATGCATCCCCTCCTCGGGCCATTTTCGGGTACAGTCGACTCCCACTTTTGATCCAAACAGATCCTGAGAGGCAGAAATGTCTAATTCGTCAAGGGGTCCTTCTGTAAAGATCATGTCTCGCTTGGGGTCGACATTATTGAAAGCGCGCCAGGCCACTTCCTGGGGATCGTGAAGGTCAACATCTTCATCAAAAACGAGAACCATCTTTTCAAACATGAGTTGACCGAAGCCCCAGAGAAGGTGCATTACCTTTTTGGCGTGCTGCGGATAACTTTTCTTAATCGAAACGAGGACGCAGTTGGTGAAAACGCTCTCCACCGGAAGATTGATATCCACGATTTCTGGAAATTGGGCATGTAGGAGGGGGAGGAAAAGCCGTTCAATCGCCTTGGCCATGTAAGCATCCTCCATCGGAGGACGACCCACCGCCGTCGTCACATAAATCGGCGATCTTCGCTGCGTCACACACTCCACGTGAAAAATCGGAAACTCCTTCGCGAGTGAATAATAGCCGGTGTGATCTCCAAAAGGGCCTTCCAGGCGTTTCTCTTCGACATCGACGTAACCCTCGAGAACAATTTCACTCTCGGCGGGAACCTCAAGGTCGACGGTCCTGCATTTCGCGAGTGTCACCCCTTCCTCGCGAAGGAATCCCGCAAACACGAATTCATCAATTCCCAAGGGGAGGGGGCAGACGGCTGAAAACATCGTCACCGGATCGGCACCCAGGGCGACCGCCACCTCCATCCTCCGAATCCCCTTTTCCCGATACTGGCGGTGGTGAGCGGTCCCGTCCTTATGGATCTGCCAATGCATCCCGGTGGTGCGGCCGTCAAAGACCTGCATCCGGTAGGCCCCCACATTTCGAATCCCGGTTTCCGGATCTTTGGTGATCACCAGGGGAAAGGTAATGTAACGGCCCGCATCCTGGGGCCAGCACTGAAGGATGGGAAACTGGGAGAGGAGGTCCCCCTCTTTTTGAACCACTTCCTGACAAGGGGCACTCGAGACCAGCCGCGGTGTGATCTTGTGGAGGAGGTGGAGCTTCGGAAGAAATTTTAGTTTGTCCGTGATCTTTTCCGGAACTTTCAACTCAAGGAAATTTTCGATCCGCTCGCAAATTTGCTCAAGGTTTGAGACCCCCAGCGCCAGATTCATCCGGCGGAAGGAACCGAAGAGGTTGATCGCCAAGGGGATCGCCGAACCCTTGACCCGGCGAAAGAGAAGTGCAGGCCCTTTCCGTTTAACGACGCGGTCATAAATCTCCGTGATCTCGAGTGAGGGATCCACTTCGGCGGGAATCTCGACGAGTTCTTTTTCCCGACGAAGCTCGTCGATAAATTCGCTTAAGTTTCGACAGGCCATAGAGAAATTAAAAGACCGAGGGGAGCTCTAAACATTTCAGCCAAAGGCGCCCACCGTATTGCCTTGAGGATCCGTTTCATCCGGATCCGTTCATCCGTTCCTAATTCGATGCCTCCCATTTCCGAAATCGCCCGCTCGGCGACTTCCCACTCCTTTCCTAATGAGGACAAGGCGAGGAGAAAAAACAAAAGAAAGAGAAATTGCCCTGCGGACATCAACCCAGACCCCTGGTCCCATAAAAATCCCCCCAGCACCAAACCCCAAGAAACGAGAAGCCCTCCTCCAAAAACCCATCTCCTCCTGGTTCGGAGGCCGGCCGGAAGGAGGGACCGGGAACTCTCCAAGTGACCCACCGCATCATGGAGGGTTTGGGCGAGGTCCAAGAGCCTATTTCCGTAATAAGCACCTTCCGGCAAAAGGAGCCGGTCCCCAAGAAGGCCCCTCTCCCCCCCCTCTTTCTTGGAAACGGGATGGACGGATGTTCGATGGAACCGGTGTCGGTCGAGGATCTGGCGCGCCAGCTCACAACCGGTGATCAGCCGACGCGTCTCGCGGCCTCGATTCTCGGCCCGAGAAATCTCGGAGTAAAGCCAAACCCCTCCTGAGACGCCTGCCGAAAGAACCCACAGGAACCAAAGACCCTGCTGCATCACTCGATAATTTTATCACAAAGCGAATATCAGATATCCGCCTTTTACGGTTCTATCCTTTTTCCAACCTACGGATTAACGCCTGCATATCTTCCGGCAAAGGAGCTTTGAAATGGAGCTTCTCGTGGGTCCGGGGATGGGTGAACCCGAGCTCGGAAGCATGAAGGGCCTGGCGGTCAATGCCCATGGCTTTAATGCCGTAAAAAGAGTCCCCCAGCACCGGATGACCGAGATGAGCCAGATGGACACGGATTTGATGGGTTCGGCCGGTCTTGGGTTTGACTTCAAGCCATGTGGCCTGAGGGAAGCGTTGCTTCACGCGATAATAGGTGAAGGCCGGCTTTCCTCCCGCGGGTCTCACAATGACCTTTTTGCGATTCAGGAAGGCCCTCCCGATCGGTTCATCGATCTCTCCTTCATCATGCTGAACGACGCCGCGTACCACGGCCTCATAGGTCCGCTCGATTCGGTGATCCTTGAACTGGCGGGCGAGAAAGAGATGAGCCGTGTCGTTCTTGGCAACGACCAAAAGGCCCGAGGTATCTTTATCCAGCCGGTGAACAATTCCGGGCCGCACGGGGTCTCCTGTTTGAGAGAGGTTTTTCACGTAATAAAGAAGAGCGTTCACGAGGGTGTGAGAAGGATTGCCATGGGCCGGGTGAACCACCATCCTCGCCGGCTTGTTCACCACCAAAAGGTCCTCATCCTCGTAAACAATCTCAAGCGGAATCGGTTCAGCCCGGGTCACCCCCTCTTTCGTTTCCTCCCATTCAAGGGCAACGATTTCTCCGGTTTTGATCCGGTAATGGGCGGAGGTGACCGCCCGAGCCCCGACCCGCACTTCCCCCGCTGCGATCAATCGTTTAATCTCGGAACGCGACAGGCGGCAGGCGAGCTCGCGGGAGAGAAATTGATCGATCCGGAGACCCGAATCACGGTCGGCGGCGACAAATTCCATAGAAGAGGATCCCCACCGAAATGAAGCCGAGGCTGAGGAGTTGATGAAGGGTGAGTGAATCAAACCAAGGAGCTTGATCCCCCCTGAGAAACTCCAGAAGAAAACGCCCTGCCGGGTAAAGGATCACATAGAGAAGAGTCACTTCCCCCGCGAAACGGCGTCGAGGATAGAGCCAAACCAAAAACCCAAACAAGGCTAAATTAAAAACGGCCTCATAAAGTTGGGTGGGATGAACGGGGTCGGGAAGGGATGGAAATTTAACGGCCCAAGGGAGATCACAAACCTTTCCGTAGCAACAGCCGTTCAGGAAACAGCCCACCCGACCGAAGGCATGGGTCAAAGCGATAAACGGAATGACAAAATCGGAGGAGACCCAAAAAGGAAGACGGGTCAGGCGAACGTAAAGAAAAAAACCAAGGAAGCTGGCCACCATTCCCCCGTAGTAGACGAGGCCCCCCTTCCAGATTTGAAAAATTTCAAGGGGATGGGCCTGGTACCAAGACCCCTCTTGGACCACATAAAAGACTCGGGCCCCGATGAACCCCGCCGCGGCGACGACAAAAACAAGATCAAATACCCTCTCCCCGGGAGGAAAGCCGAATTTCTTGGCTTGCCGGCTCATCCCCCAGAGAGAGACAAAGACACCGATCGCGATGAGAAGACCGTAACTGTGGAGGGTCCAAGGACCGAAAGAAGCGATCTCAGGATACACGGTCTGGAGTTCTCAATAATTCAAGGAGAAAGAGTCCGACACCCACCGTGATCGCGGTATCGGCGAAATTAAAAACGGGCCAGATTCGAAAATCGAGAAAATCAATCACCGCCCCGACACGAATGCGGTCGATCCAGTTTCCCACGGCTCCTCCCAGGATGCAGCCGATCCCCCCCTGGGTCATCCACCGGTGGGGGTGCGAACGAAGACCGAATACGACGAGAAGGCCGATGCTCAACGGGATCACCACCAGGAGAATCTTTTCGGCCCCCTGGAAAAGCCCAAAGGCAATTCCTTGATTGTGGACCAGGGTGAGATGAAAAAACTTACCGAAGACAGGGAGGCTTGCGCCGGTCGCGAGAAAATTCTGGGCGAGGGCTTTGGTGAGTTGATCCGCGAAAACCACAAGGCCGGCCAGGAAGAGGAAGGGGGTGTGATTTACGCTCGACGTTTTTTCTTTTCCTCTTCGGACTGACACTTGATACAGGACCGGGCGTAAGGGACGGCCACGAGCCGCTTCTGAGAAATGGGCTTGCTGCAGACCTCGCAGATCCCAAAACGGCCTTCGTCCATTTTGCGCAGCGCCTCATCGATTTGATTCAAGATCTGCTGCTCACTGGAGGCCAGACCGAGATTGAATTCCCGGTCGAAATTATCGGTGGCCATATCGGCCATGTGGAGAGAATAACCCGAGAGGTCCCCCGAGGCATCCCGTTGGCTCAGGTTGAGGGTATCTTTTTCCAAATGAGCCAAGTCGCCGACGATCTTCTTTCGGGAGACTTCCAGAAGCTTCCGAAAATGGGCGAGGTCACTTTTCTTGAGCATGGCAGTCTTGCCCTTCCTTAAACGTAATTCTACCTTATTTTCTTACAAATCCCAAGTGGACGAGTGAGAAAAGTGAGTATTATACCCGTGCGGCCTGTTTTTTCATAGCCCGAATAAAGGCCTGAACGACCTCGGGATCAAATTGGCTGCCCGCGCAGCGCTTGAGTTCCTCGAAGGCTACTTCCACCGGCCTCCCCTCGCGGTAACAACGGGTTGAGACAATGGCGTGGAAGGCGTCGACCACGGACACGATCCGGGCCTCAATCGGAATCTCATTTCTCTTGAGGCCGCGGGGGTAGCCCGTCCCATCATAATTTTCATGATGGCAACGAACGATCTCGGCCACTTCCTTAAAATCAGAAAGGGGCTCCAAGATCTTCACCCCTTTTTCCACATGCGTCCGCATCACCTTCCACTCCTCGGAGTTGAGGCTTGCGGGTTTCTTCAAGATGTGGTCAGGGATCCCGATTTTCCCCACGTCGTGCAAAAGAAGGCCCGCGGAAAGAACCGCCTTCCTTTTCCCGCTCAAATCCAGACCCAGCTCTTGGGCCGCCGCGATTCCCAGTCGCTCCACCTGCCGAATGTGGCCGAAAGTATAGAGGTCCTTCTCGTGGACTTCCTGCGCCAACGACTTCACAATTTGGTAATAAGTTTGCTGCTCCTTTTGACGCAGTCTCTCAATCTCTCGAAGCCTCTCCTCCAATTCCTTCTTTTTGGCTTCGAGTTCAATGTTCCGTTCAATGAGCCGCTGGTGGGTTTCGGAAGTCTTGACCGCAATCGCCGCATCATGCACGAGCGTTTGGAAAAAATGGACCTCGGTTTGAGTGAAGAGGCGACGGCTGAGCTTCTCTCCCAAGAGGAGAATTCCCACCAGCGTCTCTTTGACATGGCCCGGAATCGCAATGTCGGCTCGGAGGTCCTCAAGCACCCGTCCGATCCGAGCGAGATGTTCTTGAAGGTCGGGGCGGTTTCTTACTAAGCCGTTGTCCTGGAGGAACGAGCGGATTCTATTTCGGGAAAGGTAGCCGCGAAGGGACTCGGTCTCTTTATCGGTCGACTGGAACCACCGGATCAACGGGTGGTCGGGGTCGAAACGCAGGAGCGAGCGGGGAAGCTTCCGGATCCCTTTGGAGTCGAAAATCTTGTAATGAGATTTCTGCGGGTCGAGGACCACGATCGCCACGTGGGTGAGTCCAAGTTCCCGATCAAGAAACCGGGTAATCATCTTAAGGAGCCGTTCCGGCCGCTTGAGATGGACCAAGCTTTTGGCGATATCCCGAAGGGCTTGGTGATAGTCGACCGGGCGGCTTCGGTGCGGCGGCATCGCTCAGGATCGCTTCGTCAGGTTCGCGATCTTTTCCCGAACGTCGTTCTCGAGATAATCCAAGCTTAAGGGCTTCGTGATGTAGTTATCCGCCCCGAGGCGCATCGCCTCCTCAATCTTGTCGGTGGTCTCGATCGCGGTCACCATAATCACCTTCGTCTTGGGGCTTTTCTCCTTCACCTTTCGAAGAACGGTGAGCCCGTCCATTCCGCCCATTTTGATATCCAAAAGCATGACCTGAGGACGAAAGGTCTCGACGACCCGGAGCGCCTCTTCCCCCGAAAGGGAAGTCTGGACTTCAAAGTCACGATCTTCGAAGAACGACTTCAGGAAATCACAAATCTCTGGCTCATCATCCACCACGAGAAGCTTTATCATCCCATCACCTCCCTGCCAGCCAAAGGCTGGCTTGAAAAAATCATCCAGTGGATCCTCTCTTGGCCCTTTGGGCCAAAGGGAGGTGATGGGATCATTTTCCCACCTTGTCCTTTAGTTTCTTTTATCTTAAAGGGATCGAATCGGGGATTTCTGCGCTACCCCTCTCGCCGACCTGAAGAGGTCCGGGGTTATAAACCGGCAGTGTCTCTAAAGGAAGTTCAATCACAAAGAGGGTCCCCTCCCCGGGTTCACTCTCCACACGAATCGAGCCGCCGTAACGATGAACGATCTGCTGCGTCACGAAAAGCCCCAATCCAATCCCTTCGGGCCGTGTGGTAAAAAATGGGTTGAAGACTTTATCCAGATCTTCTCGCGGAATCCCGGGCCCGTTGTCAGCGACTTGGATCAAGAAAACTTTATCCGCCTTCTGAAAAGTCACTCCGATCTGAATCCGGCTGTCGGGACCTGCCGCCTCGAGGGCGTTTAAAATCAAATTGAAGAAGACCTCGCGAAGTTCCTGAACATTTCCAAAAAAATCAGGGAGGTCTTCGGCGACGAGCCGTTGGATCTGAATCCCTTCTAACGAGGTTTGATAGGCAATCAACGAAATCGTATCTTCCAAAATATCCTCGAGTCGAAGCCTTTCCCGGGAAGGGGTTGAGCCCCGAGAAAACATAAGAAGTTTCTTGGTAATATCGGCGGCACGGCGAGTCTGCTTAACAATGGTCTTCAACACCTCCTCCACTTTTTCATCATAAAGTTTCTGATCCTTTTGAAGGAGAAGGATCTGGGCCTTTCCCGAGATGATGGTGAGCGGGTTATGGATCTCATGGGCAATCCCGGTCGCAAGTTGTTCGATGGCCGTGAGCTTCGCCGCTTGAAGGAGCTGGGATTGGGTGTCCCGAAGCTCCTCATTGGAAATCTTCAGCTGTTGGATCAGAAGGGCATTGCGGATACTTCGCGCTACCTCCTGGCCAAAGTCCCTGAAGAAACGAAGATCTCCCTCGTCGAATTCGCGATCGGAAGCGGGCGCTAATAAATTGATGGAGCCCACCAGTTCGTCCTTCACCCAAAGGGGAATCACACAAGTGGCATGGAGCCCATCGAAATCCTTGGTCAACCGATTCGCCTCCTGCCAAGAAAGGGACCGCACGGCTCTTTCCCTGAGCAAGACCTCGGCCCCCGACGCCTTCACGAGCTCCAGGAGGGGACTGTCCTCCCCGAAACGCAGTTTTCGGTAATCGGAAACCCTCCATCCGTACGCCGAGGCGATCACATAACCTTCCCCGCGCGGCGAGCGAACCAACACGGAAACGGTCTTCAATTGAAGCACCTCTCCCAAGGTATTCACGAGAAGATTCGCGAGTTCGGCAAGATCGGAAGTCACAGCCAGTTCTTGGGACAATCGATGGAGCAGATGGAGGATGTGCGAACGACGAGGGAAAAGGACATGTTTGAAAAGCCAGGTGTAAGCATAATCAATGGGAGGATAGCCGATGGCGGCGGCGACGGCGGCAAGACAAATCCAAATCAATGGATTTCCGCTAGCGAGCCAGGGGAGGAAACTTCCTAAAAAATAGCTCCCGCCCCCCAGGAGGGCACTCGTGAGGATAAAGAGAGTCAGGCCCACAAAAAGCTGTTTCAAAATGCGTTTGCGTTTTTTGTCGTACGAACTCATCAGCGTCTCTTTATTATCGGAGCTTTATCAAACCGCCTCAATACCTATTTTACGGCATCAATACATTTTTCACAAAGTTTGGGGTGAGCGGGGTGTTTCCCTACTGAGACGGAATAATTCCAGCAACGGACACATTTCTCCCCCTCGGCCTTCCCCACTCGAATCCCCAGAGATCGAGGCTTCCCATCCGAAGGAAAGACCACTGAGGCAAAACTCCAATCTTCGCCATCTCCTTTGTTCGGGCGGAGTTGCGCCTGAGACACCACCAGGGCGAAAGCCAGATCTTTTTGAAGCCGCTCCAAATATTCCAGGCAGTCGGCTTGTTCGCTTGTAAGCTCCACTTTCGCTTCCAAGGGACTCCCGATCGCCTTGGCTTCGCGCTTGCGTTCAAGCTCCCGCATGATCGGATCCCGAATCGCCAGAAAATCCTCCCAGTCGCGGACCGCCACCTCGTCAATCAGCTCTGCATGCTCCTCGGGCCAGCCGGAAAGGTGCACACTCGCCACCCCCTCCAGGAGGGGGTGGCTCTGCCAGACCTCCTCGGTGGTGAAGGGAAGGAGGGGGGCTAAAACCTTCGCCAAATTCCGGAGAACAAAATAAAGGGCGGTCTGCGCTGAACGCCGTTTCGTGCCGTCCCGGCGCGCCGTATAGAGACGGTCTTTCAACACATCGAAATAGAAGTTGCTGAGATCGACCGTCGAGAACTGGTAAATTTTTCGATAGACATTGTGGAATTCGAAGCGCTCGTAATGCCCGGTGACTTCCTGGACCAATCTCAGGCATTTCCCAAGCGCCCACCGATCCAGGGATTCCATCTTTTCAAGGGGAATGCGGTCGGTCTTATAATCGAAATCGTAGAGATTGCTCAAAAGATAACGGAAGGTGTTACGGATCTTGCGATACGACTCGGCAAGCTGCTTGAGGATTTCTTTGGAGAGCCGCACGTCAATGGAGTAATCGCAGGAGGAAACCCAGAGCCGGAGGATATCGGCGCCAAACTCCTTTATCACCTCCTGAGGCGCAATGACATTCCCGAGCGACTTCGACATCTTGCGCCCCTCCCCATCCACGACGAAACCGTGCGTCAAGATACCCTTGAAGGGCGGCGAATCCTCCAAAGCCATCGCCGTCGTCAAAGCGCTTTGAAACCATCCTCGGTGCTGGTCGGAACCCTCCAAATAAAGGTCGGCCGGATATTGAAGCCCCTCTCTCCTTTCCTGAGATTTTTTAAGCATTGCCTGGTGGCTCACGCCCGAATCGAACCAGACATCGATAATGTCCTCTTCCTTTTTCAAATTTTTATTCAAGCAACATGGCGGAGGGTCACCTTTAAAAAATTCCCTAGGATGCTTCTCAAACCAGACATCCGCTCCAAATTGAGAGAAAAGCTCTACGATTGTCTCTTTGGTTTGGGACACAAAAACTTTGCCGCAAGAGGTGCAGTGAATAATAGGAATTGGAACGCCCCAATATCGCTGGCGAGAAAGACACCAATCGGGTCGCGTTTCCACCATGGAACCGATCCGGTTTTTTCCCCAATCAGGAGTGAACTGGATCTTGGATTGAATGGTCTCCGTCATTCGTTGGCGAAGTTTCTCATGATCTACTTTGAGAAACCATTGCTTGGTCGCGCGAAAAATAATCGGCTTCTTGCACCGCCAGCAGTGCGGGTAGGAGTGGGGGTAATCCTCCTGATGAAGAAGCGCCCCCTTTTCTTTCAGGATCTCGATAATTCTTTGATTGGCCTTAAAGACGTGCCTCCCCTTAAATTCGGGATAGGTTTCGACAAAATCCCCCCTCACCCCTGCCTGGCCGGCAGGCAGGCTTCCCTCTCCCCCTTTAGGGGGAGAGGGTTGGGGTGAGGAGGTAAATCTTCCTTTTTCGTCTACAGGAGAAAGAATGGAAAGGCCATTTTGAAGATGGCCGTATTGGTAATCTTCCTCCCCATGACCAGGGGCAATATGCACGATTCCGGTACCGTCAACAGCAGAAACATAATCGGCAAAAATGGTGCGGCCTTTTCGCTCAAGAAAAGGATGAGAATACTCTAGTCCGGAAAATTGTTCTCCTTTAAATCGAGAGACTTGACGGGGAGTTCCCAAAAACTTTAGATGCTCGACTCGAGATTCAGCAAGAATACAGACCTCATTGGGAAAACTGAGCACGCTATACTCCAAATCCGGCTGAAGGGCTACTCCAACGTTGGCCGGAAGGGTCCAAGGAGTGGTTGTCCAAATCAAAAAATAAACCGGTTTCCCCTCACGATTGATCTGCTCTTGGGTATCAATCTTGTCTCGAAAATTTGTCTTATCAATCTGGAATTTAACGTAGATGGATTTCGAAGTTTTATCCCCATACTCCAACTCCGCATCGGCGAGGGCGGTTTCGCATTCCCAACACCAGGGAACGGGCTTGAGGCGCTGCTCGATATAGCCTTTTTCGTAAATCTTGAGGAAGGATTCCGCGATGGCCGCTTGATATTCAAAATCCATGGTGCGGTAAGGCCTGTCCCATTCACCGAAGACGCCGAGCCGCTTGAACTCTTCACGCTGGATCTCAATGAATTTCTCCGCATACTGACGGGCCTCGCGGCGGAAGGCGATGCGTTCGACATCTTCCTTGCGCTTGCCCATCTCCTTCAGGCACTGATGCTCAATCGGAAGGCCGTGACAATCCCAGCCCGGAACGTAAGGCGCGTCAAAACCCCGCATCGTCTTGTATTTGACGATGACGTCCTTCAGGATTTTATTGAGGGCGTGTCCGATGTGGATGGGGCCGTTGGCATAGGGCGGACCGTCGTGAAGGATGAATTTCCGCCCGCTGGCGGAAATCTTCCGAATCCGCTCGTAAAGCCCCCCTTCCTCCCAGCGCTTGAGCCACTCGGGCTCTCGTTTGGGAAGATCCCCTTTCATGGGGAAAGTGGTTTGAGGCAGATTGAGGGTCTCCTTGTAATTTTTTTCTTGAGTCATGGATCAGAATTTCTTAATGGCGGATTCGAGAAGGCGATCCAGGCGAGGCCCGGCCTCGTTGGCGGTGCGGATGATTTCTTTGATGTCAACCGGTTCGAGATGATCGGGATCACAGACATCCGTGACACAGGCCACCCCCAGAATTTCCATCCCCCTGTGGACCCCGACTAAAACCTCCGGCACGGTCGACATCCCCACCAAATCGGCACCCATCCCCCGCATCCACCGATACTCGGCCCGGGTCTCGAGATTCGGTCCAAGAACCGCAACATAAACTCCCCGTTCGACCTCCACTTTCTCTTCCCGGGCTGCCTCCTCCGTCAACTTGAGGAGGCGCTTCGAATAAGGTTGGGACAGGTCGGGAAACCGGGGCCCAAGCCGATCCTCGTTGGGACCAACGAGGGGATTCACCCCCATGAGATTGATGTGATCTTCGATCAAGACGAGCTGACCTTTCTTGTATTTGAGGTTGAGTCCTCCGGCGGCATTGGTCACCACCAGGATTTTTGCCCCAAGCTGGGCCAGGACCCGAATCGGAAAAGTGACCTCCTGCATCGAATAGCCCTCGTAGCCGTGAAACCTCCCCTCCATCACCGCTGCTCTCTTCCCTCCCAAAGTTCCAAACACGAGCTGCCCCTTGTGCGACTCGACCGTGGCCACCGGGAAGTGAGGAATCTCCGAATAAGGGAAAGCGCCTTCGACTTTCATCGCCCGAGTCAAATCCCCCAAGCCGGTCCCTAGAACAACGGCGATTTCAGGCCTCCAGGAGATTTTCTTCTGGATCGCCTGCGCGGCCTCTTCGAGATCTTGCCAAACCGCCGGTGGATTCATCCGCCTGAAAATCGGTAAGCGAGCTGCGTAAAGATCCCGACCACAAAATGATCGAGGAAAGCGAGGGCCAGAAAAGCGAAAATCGGAGTCAAGTCAATCATCCCGATCTGAAGAGGGATCTTCCGAAAAGGGGCCAGAAGGGGATCCGTGACCTGATAAAGGGTGTTCACGACGCTATTATAAGGATCCACCGGAAACCAGGAGAGAATAATCCGGATCACGAGGAGGAAATAAAGGATCTTAAAGATCATGCCGAAAAGGAGGGCTAGGCTTGAAAAAAGCTGGGCCAAAATAAACATCAGATCTTCTCCTTGTCTTATCTCCGGCTCAGTTCGCGGCCTCGGTTGAGCGCCGCTTCCAAGGCCTCGTGAAAGACTCCGTGGAACCTTTTGGCCTCCAACACCGTCAAAGCCGCTTCGGTGGTTCCTCCTTTTGAAGTCACCATCTTGCGAAGCTCCTGGGGAGATAGAGGAGAGGACCGTGCCAGATGAGCCGCTCCCACCGCCGTTTGGATCGCGAGGGTACGGGCGTCGGCTTCGGAAAGCCCTTCTCTGTTTGCAAATTCTGTCAGCATCTCCATCATCAGAAAAAAATAAGCGGGGCCGCTCCCGCTGACGGCGGTCACAAGGTCAAAATACTTTTCCTCAAGAAAAATTGTTTTGCCGCACCCTGAAAAAATTTTTTCGGCAATCTCCAATGACCGGGGATGGGATCCGGCCAGAGCGGTGATCGCCTCCCCCACTTTGGCCCCCAGGTTCGGCATCGCACGCACCACCAGCGCTTTTTCTCCGGCAATTTCTCTTATCTTAACAATAGGAGTCCCCGCGAGGATACTGATCAAAATATGTTTAGGGGTCAAGTTGGGTTCCAACGCGGAACTCAACTCCGCTAAATCTTGGGGCTTGACCGCCAAGAGAATGATAGGAGTATTCGCCACCACACTGGCGGGATGAGGGGCTATTTGGGTCTTAAATCGTTTGGCAAATTCCGAAGCCTTCTCTTTGATTTTGTCACAAGCCCAAACTTGAGAAGGGGCTGCGATCTTCTTTTTAAAAAGCCCCTCGAGGATGGCGGCTCCCATATTTCCTACCCCGATCACCCCGATTTTCTCCCGAATCTTCAAGTCTTTCATAAGATCTTTCTTTCCCCAAATACGGCGGTGCCGATCCGCACGATCGTTGAACCTTCTTCGACCGCAATCTCAAAATCCTGGCTCATCCCCATCGAAAGCTGAGGAAGATTTAAATCAGGAAATTTTTTCCTCAACTGATCTCGGAACGTCCGCAATTGGCGAAAACAAAGCCGAATTTGCTCTTCGAGGAAAGAGGCGGGGGGAGGCCCGATTGTCATGAGGCCAGAAATTCGGATCCGGGAGAAACGCCTTAAGTCTTCCATGGCCTGATCGAGGGCCTCTGGAGGGAATCCCGCTTTGGTCGCTTCTCCGGTGGTATTCACCTGGAGCAGCGCCTCGACCGTCCGGTTTCTCTTTTCGGCCTGTTTCTCAAGCTCATGAGCTAATCCCATCCGATCGAGGGAATGCAACAAGACGACCTCCCCCAAAAGAGATTTCACCTTATTGGTCTGGAGGCGGCCCACAAAATGCCACCGGATCTCGGAAGAAAGTTGAGATTTCTTCTCGAAAAGTTCCTGGACTCGATTCTCCCCAAAATCGCGAGCCCCCGCTTCGAAGGCTTCTTGGATCTTTTCAGAAGGAACATCCTTCGTCACCAAAACAAGCGTCACCTCAGCCGGATTTCTCCGGGACCGGGCGGCGGCTTTCTCGATCCTTTCTTGAACCTGAACCAGTTTCTCTTTGATCGTCACTTTGGCACTCGAAAAATGTGGTCTCAAACAATGTGACAAGAGACCGGAGTTTCTTCTCGGAAACAAGAACAACGAGCTTCTCCCTCTCCCGCAGGGCGTAAAGGGCCTCCTTCCGGCCCTCGGGAACTCCGAGCAGGAGTTTCTCCTCCTTCCCCCCTTTTTCTTTGACCGCCAGGAAGGCCTGCGGCGGCTCGAGGCCCCACTCCTTTTTCGCCGGGTCTTCGCCGTCTAAGAACTCCTTCACGTAAAGAGACTGAAAAGCATAGACCAATTCTGACGCCTTTTCGAGAGGGATCTCGTTGGCGAGCGCCGGCTCGCTCCAATGCCACCGGTCTCCTTTCCTCTGGACCCGAAACTCCTTCTCCGGCATTTTCACCTTGATCTCGATCATCTCCTCAGCGCCGGATCGAAAGAGTTTCTTCTGACGCAGGGAATAAACGGTCCGCTCAAAAGAAGCTTTCAAGTCGGGGGAAACAAGAAAATATTCGTCTTCCCCCTGCCAGTGCGCATAGACTCCCGCCACGACCGGGGATCTGGCGCCCAAAAGGAGGCTTCGCCGCTTCGGCTCTTTTTCGCTCTGGACCGAAATCTTAATCTCTGGGGCATCGAAACCAAACTCCTTCGCCAGCGCCGCTTTGAAAGGCAGGCGCCTCGCGCGCCGGCTAAAGGCAAGGGCATCGACCATCCCTTGCACCAAAAAGTTCTCTGCCGGATAGGAAACGGGCGCCTCCATCATCCAACCTGACTCCCTCCGACGCAGAGAAATCGTTTCTTTTAAATCCGCTCTCTCAATCTCGAGAGAGGAAAGAGAATCTCCTTCTCTCAGAGTCAGGATCTTGATCGGTTCGGACTCTCCCGCTGTCTTGGGGGGCGGGGTCTCCGCCAGAAAATAGTAAACGCCGAGACCGCTCAGGAGGAAAGCCAGAAAAAGGGTGGTGGAGACCTTCACGCGCTCCTCCGCCGTCTCCTCCAGATCCCGATGGAGCCGGCCGCCAGGGCGGTGAGCGGAAGACCCACCACCGTAAAGATGGCCACGCCGACCGATTGATTTTTTTTGAGAAAGAGAGGCTCAAAACGAGGCCGTTTAGCCCGAATCGAAATCCAGCGGTCATCTTTGACCAACCACTGAACAAGGTTGAGAGAAAAATCTTTGTTCCCGGAAGCTTTCAGGTAGGCGTTGGTTACAAAATCGCTATCCCCCACGACTACGACCCGGCCCCCCTTGGGAATCTCCTCGATCTGGACCGCCGCCGCTACCGAGACCGGTCCGACGAGATCCGTCTCAGGTTCCAAATCGGCTTTCCCTTCTTCAAGTTTCTTCAAATTCGTTTCCGCCCAGCTCCCCTGCGTGGTGCGCGCCAGCTCCGTCACCTCCACCCCCTCCGGCACCTCGGAGGCCATCCTCACGGTCCGCGTGATGGGAAGAAAGGTGGCCACGCGGAATCTTTTCGTGATCGGATGGTCCGCATACTCGGTCACGAGGGGGATGAGATAGTCACCGCCGAAAACCCGGCTCATTTTGTCAACGACGACGTTCTCACCCAGCCTGACTCCCCACGGCTCGACCAACTTCTGAAAACTTTTTCCGGTCCACGGATCCATCGGATCGATGAGAAGGAGTAAGCCCCTTCCGGTTTCGAGGTGTTTCTGGAGGCGGTCCACCTCCCCGGGAAGGAGTTCGTAATGAGGTCCGGCGACGACGACACTCGCACAATCCGTGGGAATGCCCCGGCCCAAGAGTTGAATCTCTTTCAGTCGGTACGAGTGATCTTCCAAGGCTTGCTTCCATTCGGCAAGGCCGTTTCGCTCGGTATCCGTCAGCGCCGCCTCCCCGTGACCGGCGGTGAAACAAAGGGTTTGTCTCTCGGGGTGGGCCAGCCGAATCAGGGCATTGGTCAGGGCCTCCTCGCTAAACTCCTGGAGCTTTTCCTCGCGGCCTTGATACTCCACCACCGTGGTGCGGTAGGTTTCGACCCGGTACCGCCTGGCTTCCGAAGGAGAGCGGTCCGGATCATAAAATTCGTAATGGAACTGAGGATGATGGGTGGCCATCTCTTTTAAAAGGACCCTCAAAGGATGACGGGCAGGATCTTCCTCGGCAAAAAAAGCCCGCACCCAAAGGGGGTTTCTTTGCATTCGGTAGAGGACGGCGATCGAATCGTTAGAAACCGAATGAAGCCGCTCTCGGGTCAGGTCCAGACGGCGGTTGTGACGGCCCACGATTTGAGCCGCCAGAACCAAAATTGCGAGAAAAATCCCCGTCGCGATCACGAGGTGAAGATGTTGAGGAAGATGTCTTTTGATTTTTCTCATCCCTTCCAGTTGCGAGTTTCGACGGCTCGAAGCGTAAGAAAAAGGAAGAAGGCGCTCACGCACAAAAAGTAGGTGAGATCCGCCAGATCCAGAATCCCCAAGGGGAAATCAAGGTAGTGGACAAAAGGCGAAGCCTGAGCCAGCCAAAACCCCCAAGGACGGGGGAGGAAGCCGGTGACCCACTCGAGCATCCAAAGCGCGAGGAGGGAGATAAAGGTGAGGCCCGAGGCCAGGATCTGACTCTCCGTCAAAGACGAAAATAAAAGTCCCATCGCCAAGAAAGAACCCCCTAAAAGGAAGAAGCCCAAAATCCCGGCCCCCAGAATCCCCCCATCGATTCTGACGCCCAGGAACCGCAGCACGCCGACATAGGTCAGAGTCGGCAAGAAAAGAAACGCGAGCTGGGCGAGAAGGGCGAGATATTTCCCGAAGACGATTTCAAAATCACTCAGAGGATAGGTGTAAAGAAGCTCAAGAGTCCCTCCCCGCTTCTCCTCCGCCAGTGTCCGCATGGAAAGAAGGGGGGCCAAGAAGAGAAACAGGATTCCCAAATTTAAGAGAAAGCCTCCCACGACAAGTCCTGAAAGGGTCAAATTCTCGATCCCCGCGTAGGCGCGCTGGGCCGCCTCCATGGAGAACCGGCTGTAACTGAATAAAGAGAGCGTGAAGAAGACCCCCGCCAAAAGGAGAAAGGCCGAGGTCGTCAACACGCCCACCCAAGAGCGGTAAAATGAAGAAAAGTCCTTCTTTAAAATCGCCCACATCCCGGTCATTTTCGCAAATCTCCCCAGGCAGAATCCCTTCGCTTCCCGCGACCGCTCGGCCGACGGACACTTCCGTGATCAAGGAGAAAGAGGGCCTTATTCCAAATTCGGGGGAAGGGTGAGGAAGCAGGGAGGTGATTCGGCAACTGCCGAATAAGATGAAAGACGGTTTGAGTCGGCCTCGCTCGACGGGGCCCCGGCGGCAAGAATATTCCGATTCTTGCCGCCTCCCCGACGCCGCGTCCGGCGAATGGGATTCTGCCTGGAATGAGGAGAAAATTTGTTTCTCCCGATTCAATCAGGGCCGAAGGGAGTTCTACAACTCTTGCGATCCCGAGGCGGGGAAAACCCGGCCAGAAGTCTCCTTCTGTGGGACCGGGTGGGGCCCCGCCTCGGGATCGCTTAGAGTTGTCGGGGTGAGGCCCGCGGAGGGAGAAATAAATTTTCTCCATTAGGATTTGGTACTCTTCTCAGAGATGACTAGTTTTACGAAAATTTCCTCGAGGCTCAGGCGCTTCACGGAAAGCTCTAACAGAGGGAATCCTGCCTGGACAATTCTTTTTGAAACTTCGCTCCGGAGGTCTTCCCGAGGAACCGATTGGAGCTGATAGGTCAGGACCGAATCCCGCCGCCCCGTCCTCTCGACCGACTCAATTCCCGGAATGGACCGAAGCATCGCCTCTAACGAATCGATTTCGTCTCCTTCGCGAAGGCCCGTTTTCTCACCGATCCGGACCACGATTTCTTGCCGCTCCTGAAGTTTTTCCTCAAGCTCATCCGGTCTTCCCTGAGCGGCAATCCGGCCCTCGTTGAGAATCAAAACCCGCTCACAAACCTTGCTCGCCTCGGCCAGGATATGGGTCGAAAGAAGGAGGGTCCGGTCGCGGCCAAGTTGGCGGATCAACTCCCGAATTTCCACCGTCTGTTTCGGATCGAGGCCCGTCGTCGGTTCATCCAGGATGAGGATTTCAGGATCCCCGATGAGGGCCTGGGCCAGGCCGAGCCGCTGGAGGAAACCTTTGGAGAGCTCGCCAATCAAACGCCGCTCGACAGAAGAAAGCCCGCAGAGCGAAATCTTGTCAAGAACCTCAAATCTTCTTTTCGAGGGAGGGAGCCCGCGGATTTCGGCGACAAAGGTGAGAAATTCCTCCACCTTGAGGTCGGGATAAATGGACAAGCGTTCCGGGAGGTAACCGATCCGCCGTTTGAGCCTCTTCGGTTCTTTCGCGAGATCGATTCCGTCCACGAGCGCTTTCCCTTCGGTCGGCGGGAAAAATCCGGTGAGGATCCGCATCACCGTCGTCTTCCCGGAACCGTTGGGACCCAAGAGGCCGACCACCTCGCCGCGCAACACTCCAAAAGAGATATTGTGGAGGACCCGCCGCCCGCCGAAATCTTTAGAGACGTTTTGAATCGAAATCATGTCACAATTCGTACAAATTTCCTCTTTCCACACTGGATCAAGACCGGTTTCCCTAGTCGGACCCTTAAATGCTTGTCGCTCACTTTTCGGGAATCGAGCTTGACGCCCCCTTGAGAAATCAGCCGCCTTGCCTCCATCTTGGAAGGAACCAGGCCGGCCTCCTTCAAAAGGTTCACGATGTCCATCTCTTTGGCTTTCAACCGGATCGTTTCAATCTCCTCCGGCATGCCTTTTTCTTTAAAGACGCGGTCAAACTCCCGCGCGGCCTCCTCCGCTTCTTTGAGGGAATGATATTCTTTCACGATCTCAAAGGCGAGCCCGGCCTTGGCCGCCCGAGGATGAAGCTCTCCTGACTGGAGGTTTCTTAAAATCTTTTCCACTTCTTTGGGCTCGAGGGGCGCAGCGTAACGGTAATAGCACTCCATTAACGAATCCGGAAGCGACATCAATTTTCCATACATTTCTTTGGGCGAGTCGCGGAGGGCAATGTGGTTTCCGAATGATTTCGACATTTTCTGGACGCCGTCGGTCCCCTCAATCAGAGGAAGGGTCAAGACGACCTGGGGTTCACATTTCCATTCACGCTGAAGATCGCGGCCCACCAGGAGATTGAACTTTTGATCCGTCCCCCCGATTTCCACATCCGCTCGCACCATCACGGAGTCATAACCTTGAAGCAAAGGGTAAAGAAATTCCACCACGGCGATCGGCTGGCCGGCCCGGTAACGTTTCTGGAAATCATCCCTTTCAAGGAGCCGCGCCACGGTATATTTGGATGTCAGGTCAAGGAAGTGCGCCGCTTCTAAATTTTCCAGCCATTCGGAGTTGTAACGGACCTCGGTCTTGTCGGGATCCAAGATTCGGAAGACCTGTTTTTGATAAGTCTCGGCGTTCCTCTGGATGGCGTCGCGGGAGAGCATCTTCCGCGTCTCGGTCCGTTCGGAAGGGTCGCCAATGCGGGCGGTGAAATCACCGATAATGAAAACCACTTGATGTCCCAGTTCTTGGAACTCGCGAAGCTTCCTTAAAGGGACGGTATGCCCAAGGTGAAGGTCGGGTGCCGAAGGATCGGCTCCATATTTGATACGGAGGGGCCTTTTCTCTTTGAGGGAGCGAACGAGTTTGGCTTCGAGTTCTTTCTCGGTAATGAGTTCGACCGCCCCGGCGCGGATTTTTTCAAGCTGTTCCTGAACCTTCATCAGCGATGATTCTATCTATTTTTCACCCAAAGAGTTAGTGCAAAATTTCGCGTATTCTAACAAGCTTCCCCTGCGGAGTCAAATTACTTATGTGCATATTTTATATTCATTTTTATCTTGACAAACCCCTTCCCTTCTCGGTACAATCCGTCCGATGGAAACCCAGGGAGAGTTTTACGCAGGCAAGTTGATGGATTTTGCCAACTACGGGACGACTGCAATGATCTTCGGAAAATTTGTCGAGGGTCGGATGCAATGGTTGGATCTGGGCATAGGAATTGTTTGGTATCTCGCTCTATCTGTGGTAAGCTTTTTCTTGAGAAAAGGAGGGCAGGAGAAAAAATGAGTCCGACGACAGGAGCTTATCTCCTTATGTTTGGAATTTTGATTGCGTTTTTGATTTTCCCCGGCATCCCTATCTTTTACGAAAAGTGGAAGAAGTCCCACCCCGCTCGGTGAGTTTCTAAACAAAAGGCGGATCTTACGCGTAGATGGCGATGCGCATCTCGGAGCGAAGCCGATCGATATATCGCGCCAGGCCTTCGACGACAATAAAGGGAAACGGTCGACCGCTCCGTTGAACCAAATTGACGATTTCGCTCAGTTCGCGGATGAGAGCGGCTTTCAAGAATTCGGCGGCGATGCGAGTAGGATCCGCTCCTTTGAGGCTCTGAACCTCGGCCCCTGCCAACATGAGTTCTCCCAGGAAATTAGCGGTGACCTGATAATTTTTATTAAATTCTGCGTCTTTCACCACCACATTAAGCTGACTGGTTA
>CAZMFE010000003.1:0-25962 GCA_964565495.1 uncultured bacterium | reverse complement strand
AATCCCAGGCCGTATTCCCGCCGAAGTTTCCGGTGCCGTCGAGAGTGAAGGTGCCTGCGGTGAGGGTGATGTCTCCGTTGCCGGTGACAGCGCCTCCGTTGACGGTCAGGTTGCCGGTGCCGGCAGAGATATTTCCTGTCATGGTCAGGTCCCCGGTCACGGTCCAGGTATCATCTCCGATATCCAGGTTCTGACTGGCCGCAATCGTGAGATCATTGGCGACGGTGATGGAGCCGGTGCCCGTCTTGGTGGTGGTGGCCGATCCTGCGCCATCGCCAAAGGTGAGGTTGTAGAAATCCCAGGCCGTATTCCCGCCGAAGTTTCCGGTGCCGTCGAGAGTGAAGGTGCCACCGGTGAGATTAATGTCGCCATTGCCTGTGACATCGCCTCCTTGGACGGTAAGATCATTCGTTCCGGTGATCGTTCCACTCGTTGTGGTTAAATCGCCTGCTACAACAAGCGCAGCTCCCACCTGAAAGTTTTCATCTCCGGCCGTTGAGTTGATCGTAAGATTGTTATAATCGGTTCCGGTGAAGGAAAGGAGGGTAAACGTCACGGTGCCGCCGGCGCCGTCGCCGACGTATTCATAGGTCCCGGAATCCGTGTCGTTGGTGGTCCAGAAGACGGTCTCCCCACCCTGCAAGCGGACCGTCCCGGCGATATTTCCGCGGGCGGCAGTGTCTCCTCCGGAGATGTCTGAAATGCTGCTACCGTTTAAAGAGAGAATGCCGGAGGTCACGATGAGAGTCCCATCGATGGCGAGTCCTGAGGTTAATCGGATGATGTCATTGGTGTCGGTGGTGTTGATCGTAAGGTTGTAATAATCGCTTGTACCGAAATCTGTCAAATCAAACGTATCCTGGACGCCGTCCCCATCGCCGATGTATGTCCAAGTGCCGGAATTGGTGTCGTTGGCGCCGCTCGGAAGGGTCGCGGTCTCACTACCTTGTAACTGAAGGACCCCGTTATTGGAAAATGTGCTCCCTGTTCCGTTGACGGTAAGGTTGCTTCCATTCAAATACAAAATGCTCGTCGCATTCGAAAGTGTCAAATCCTGGTTCGTCGCATCCATCACGAGGGCGGAGAGGAGGTTCACTTGTCCTTCGTCCTTGGTGATGGTGATGTCGGCGTTGAAAGCCCCTGTGGCTCCTGTGAGATCGAAGGTTTGGGTGGCGAGTCCGCTGGCTGCGCTTCCGCTGAAAAGAAGAGGAGCGGTGCTGCCAGTGTCGTAGGTCGAGGCGACTGTGACATTCCCCCGCGCTTCCATGGTGCCGGTGAGGATGGTTCCATCGGTCAGGGTGAGGGTGCCGGTCACAATCAGGGTGTCTCCGCTGGTAATAGTGCCGTTACTGCCGTTCGGTAAATTAAATTGAAGATCGGTGAAAGTCTCGCTCACGTTGACATTGATCGCCGGGGCGGATGCGCCAAAGATCGTCGTGGTCCCCTCATTGAAGGTGCCGCCCGAGATGGTGAAGTTGGCCCTGTCCGTGTTGCCGACGGTGCCGATGGTAAGGGTCGTCGGGGCATTGAAGGTCCCTGCGGCCTGGGTGAAACCTCCAATTTCGGTGTTGCTGCCGCTTAAGGTGAGATTGAAGCCGTTATAAGTGAAGGGAACGGTGCCGGAAAAGTCTGCAGTGATGTCAAGTCCAAAGAAGGTGGTAGCGGCATTGAGGACGACCGAATCGGAGGCATCGGAGGCGTTATCAAAGCGAATCCAGGGACCTTTGCCGCCGTTGGAGGTGTAGGTCTGAGCCACGGCGTTGTCTCCAAAGTCAATAATGGCCGAGCCGCCGTCAAAGGTGGAGGCTTGGGTGATATTCCCGCGGGCATCGATCGTGCCGGTGAGGACGTTTCCATTGGTCAGGGTGAGAGTGCCTGCGACAATGAGGGTGTCACCACTGGTGATGGTGAGATCGGCGCTGTGTGTTATATTGATCGTGAGGTTGTTAAAGGTCTCGCTCACGTTGACATTGATGGTAGAGCCAAGATTGTCAAGAAAGACGACCGTGCTTGTCCCTTCGGAGAAGGTGCCGCTCGCTCCCACGATGAAATCATCACTTATCGTGAGGGTCCGATTATTGGCGTTAAGAGTGCCGCTATTGATCGTGACATCGGCGGCGCCGCTAGTGACACTCAGAGCGGCGTTCAAGGTGACCGTGCTGTTGTAACCGGAATTCAAGGAAAGGGTGGTGATGGTGAAGGCGGCATCAACACTTGAGTTCGAGTCACTGGTGGCATCGAAGACCACATCGTCTCCCGAACCAGGCGTAGCAGGACAACCTCCGAGTCCGGACCAGTTGGAACAATTGGACCAGACTCCGTCCAGGCCGCCATTTGTCCAGGTGGCTGTGGGGTCCCAGCCCACGCCATTCCTCTGATTGGTGGATTCGATCATGATGATTTCAATCGGATTGATGTTGTAAGCATCCTCTACCCAGGCGTAGCTAATGTCCCGGGGGCCTTGGGGATCGATATACCAATGGCTTCCGGTCTCAGTAGAAAGCATCCGGATGTGCCGGCTGTAGGCTCCTTCAATCTTGAAGGTTCCCCGGATCGTCTGAGTCTCTCCCGCTTCAAAAAGGATATATTTAGAGGGGGTCAGAGAGCTGAAGTTATAGAAGGTATTGCTTCCCGAAATGGTAGAGACTCGGGAGGCATCATTGAAGACCACGGTGGAGGTGCCGGCTTCGAAGATGCCGCCATTGAGGGTCCAGTTCCAGCCAAGCGTTAAGCTATAAGCGTTAAGCGACAAGGTGCCTCCCTGCAGAGTGACGTCTTTTGACACAGTGAGGTTCCGGCTGAGGGAGACGGTTCCGGAGTAAGAAGAGTCAAGGATAAGGCTTAAAATAGTCCCTTCAAAAAGAGGATCAATTAAAGAATTGGAGGAAGAAAGGGAGGTAAATGTGACCCTGTCGCCTGGGCCGGGCACGAATCCGCCGTTCCAATTGAGAGGATCAGACCAAAAAGACGAATTTCCGAGACCGGTCCACACGGGACCAGCTTCGGAGAAATCCCAGCCCGAGTTCGCGAGGGAGTTTTTGCTATAAAAGACTACAATCGGGGGCCCATGGATATTGATATTTGTGGAGTCCTTGAGGTCCACATAAGAGATATCTCTCACACCTGTGGGATTGATCTTCCAAGGGGTGGCGGGAATGGAGGATCTGAGGGTAAGAAGCTTCCCGAATCCGCCCTGAAAGGTAAGAGTGCCGACAATATCTTGAGTGGTGCCTGAGTCAAAAATAACCGTTTTCCCAGGTCCAATGATCATAAAATCATTGAACTTGTTTGAGCCTTTTACTTGGGCATCCAGCGGCCCCACGAGCTTCACGAGGGATAACCCAGGAATAAAGTCCCCTAGATTGATCCAGTCCTTGGCTACCTCATAAACCGCGTTGGCGGCCTTGAGGCTCACCCCCGCCCCAATCGTGAGGGAACCGGCGAGGGTCAAGATGGCATTGGGATGCTGGGTATAAGTGACTAGGGCTCCGGCTTGATTCAGATAGAGGCTCCCCGCTGAGACAATATTGGCGAGGGTGCTCTCCCCGGAGGCAGAAATCAAGATATCTCCAAAGCCTGTGGTGGTAAGCGTGGTTCCAGCCGCCTGAAGGAAGGCCCCCACCCCATCCAAGTCAAAATCGGCTTTGAAGGAGAGGTTCCCCGAATGCGTGGTGACAGCGCTCTCCACATGAATATCCCGATCCGCCTGAAAAGTGGTGTTGCCATAAGTGGTGGCAGGGCCTGTGACGGTAAGATCTTTAGAAGTATCAAGAACTATTTCTCCCTTGTCGGCGCTGAGGGTGGCATCGGTCTGGATCGGTCCAGAAGCCACAATTTCAATGACTCCATCCTTGCCCACTTGGACCGTATCGGCCCGCACGGTTCCCGCGAGATTAATGGCGCTTTGAAAGATTTGATCCACGGCCTGGGCCTGGAGGGAGACTTTGCCGCTATTCGCCGTGAGCTCCCCTGAATTTTTGACTTGTTCGGTGATAGGCTGACCCTCTTTATCCAAGATCGTATGAGCGGTGGGCTGATCGATTCCAATCGTGATGAGGCCATTGGGAGAAATTGCGACTGTGACCACTTCCCCGGCCGCCAAGGCCACGGTTCCGAGGGGCGCCTCGATCGTGCCGCGATTCTCGATCGCATCGGCCACCAAAACCGCCATCCCACCCTCTCGAGTGAGGATACTCCCCTCATGGAGGATCGAAGTGGAGGTGGGATGGTTGGTCTCCGTTCCGGCAAAGAGATAATGACCGGAAAGAAAATTCGCGTTGGTAATGTCATGGGTCGAGGCAATGAGTCCGCCGACATTCACCGAGGCGGTCGAACCGAAATAAAATCCGTCGGTATTCACCAGAATCAAATTGCCATTCGCGGTGAGCGTGCCGAGGACTTGGGTGGTGCTTCCGCTTTGAACCCGGTTGAGTGAAAAATTGTCCAGGGAAGGAAGGAAGAAATTCACCGTCTCATTAGCGGCGATGTCAAAGGAGTTCCAATGAATGATCGAATCGCCGGAAGCGGTAACATTGAGAGTGGTCTTGTCGACTTTTTCAACCGTGGCGGTCCCCTCCACTACTTCTTCAACGGAAGGAAGGGGGTAAGTTTCCTGGAGCGGGAAGAAAAAAAATAAAATTCCCGTGCACACCCCGAGAACTCTACGCCTACTCTTTTTCCGCATCGGATTTGTTTTTTAACTCTTTCACTTCTTACCCTTGAAGCAACGTCAATAAATCAGCGTTTCTTTACACACTTGAAAGATAACCCGAGATCTCTTTTATTACAAATTGATCGGTATAGCAATTTATAGCCTCTTTTAAGGTGGGTATACAAAAGGGGTTAGTATCGTGCGGGAATCGCTTCTCGGCTTGAGAAAATGAAACGTTTTTATACTCTGCCCGACCCGACCGCCACTCCCAGACGACCTACGTTTGAGATAGAAATCTCGATTTCCCTTTACCGTGTGGCTAAGGGGGAATGGCAGATTCGAGTGTTAAACGATTCCAATCGGGCCTATGAAACCTGAATTTTATCAGAAAAGCTCTGGAACGCGATGCGCGATGAAGTTTTGTATGGAACCTGGCGCAAGTGTAGAGGGGAAAGGCCCTACACTCTACTGCGACGTTACTGCGACTCTACTGCGAACTTGCTACGAACCTACTGGCATTTTACTGGCAACCTAGTGGCAACTGACTGCCAATTTTATAGACTATCAACTTCCCTGAATAAAAAAATCCCGGATCCACAGGGATCCGGGGCCAACGGAACACGCGGTTCCGCTGGGAGGATATTTTATTTAAAGCCTGAATCTTTAAAAAATTTCTGTATCCGTGTGACGAAGCGCTCTGCATCCTTTACCCGCTTTTCGGCTTCCTCCAAACTAAAGCTGATAAAAGGTTCGTAATCCCCTGTTTCTCGATCTTCCTTTTCCTGACGCAGGATATCTCCATAGTCCGTCTCCAACAAACCCGGTTTCACCAGAGATGTAAAGCAAATCGGGTAATGAGCCCCTGGTGGGTCTTGGTTTCGATCCCCTTTGTCTTCAAGGCAGCGCGAGCGCTATGGAAAACAGCGTAGTAAGCTCTCGAAACGGCGTCGTCTGTAAGCTCTTCCCCAAGCAGCTTCTGGGCGGCTTTCAGAGAACGCGCAGCTTTTTTCATTTCCTCCTGAAGGTAAACAAGAGTCTCTTCTGTCACAAAAGGATTCCTTCGCGCAGGACATTGCGAATGAAGGGGCTGTCAACGTTGACTAATTTCTCACGGAAGGATCTGCCAAGCACTTTGACTGACAAATAGATTCCATAATCCAGCAGGACTTGCGTAGCCACTTTCCCGATTTGCTCCTTAAGCCTCCAATCGTCTTGTTGGGTCACAACTAGGATGTCAATATCGGATTCCTGATGAACGTCGCCCCGGGCTTTGGAACCAAACAAATGGACACTGACAATCTCTTGACCAAATCGCTCAGTTAGAATCTCTTTAAAACGTTTCAGCGCCTTTTCCTCTTGCTCCTCTAGCTTCATCGATTCACCCTTCCAATATTACCATCAGCGGTTAATCGCCACAAAGCTTTTCACCCGAGTCTCTATACTTCCTGGCAAATGAAAGATGCAGGTGTAGAGGACAGACTGCCCGACCTGGATTCGAACCAGGAACCTCGCCTCCAAAGGGCGGTGTGATACCATTTCACCATCGGGCAATGTAACAAAAAAGCGGGTTCTTCACCCGCTTCGTCGCGTTGATCACGGCCAACGCGATTTTTATTGAACTTGTTGTTGTTCCTGTTCTTGGGGAACGGGAAGCCTGTCTTTTTCCTTCTGATAGGCTTCCAGAACGGCCCGTTGAATGTATTCTCGACAGTCGGCCGTAATCGGGTGCGCTACATCTTTATGCTCGGCCTGAAGGAGATGAGGATCTGGGCCGCGCATCGCCTCGGCAGGAGCGAGAGGAAGGCTTCCCCCGCACTGGTTACAGTGGCGCGACCGAATGACATTTCGATGGCCGCAATGAGAGCAGGGTTCCTTCACTCTTCGGGAAGGCATCGCCACAAAATAGCCTTTATTCCCCTCGATAATCTTAATATCTCGAACCACGAAACAGTCGTCGAAGGTAATCGTGGCAAATGCCCTGAGCTTCTTATCCGACCCTTCCCTCGGGAAAACCCGCACCTCGGTGATTTTCACCCCGTTAGATCCTCCGACAAAGAAAACGAGAAAAGGGGAGAAAAAAGGTTGCGATGACGGAGAAACCTGAAGTTGACAAATAAAACGAGGGATCTAACGGGGTTCATAGGCTAGAAAGAATGACAGAGAACGGCCGCCCGGGCCCCTGGATGGCGCTGGATTTGGCGAAGAGCTCGCACGGCTTTTTGGGGGGATGGGAAAAGAATAAATAAGGTAGGACCGCTTCCGGACATTTGACAGGTGCCAAGTTGTAAACCACTCAAGCGTTCTCGTCTCTTCCTGAGAGAGGGCTGTATTCGCTCCGCTCTCCCTTGAAGATCATTTCCTAAAAACCGTTCGGCCCGACTCGGGGATCCCTTTTCCAGAAATGCGGAAGCTAATTTAACACCGTAATTTACCCTTGTCAAGGAAAGCCGGTGCTTGGAACCACGTAAACCCGAATAGACGTCTCTTGTCGAAAGACCCTGGGTTCCTGGGACGAGGACAAACCAGAGACGTCTCTTAAAAGGGAGAGGCTGGATCTCATCTCCCCTCCCCCGTCCGATCGCCTGCCGCGCCTCCGACATAAAGAAGGGAACGTCCGCCCCTAACGCCTTCCCCACGTCCACCAATTCCTCCGTCGTCAACCCCAACCGGAAGAGCCAGTTCATTCCCCTGAGGAAGGCGGCTGCGTTACTGGAGCCTCCCCCGAGACCCCCACCGACTGGAATCCGTTTTGTCAAACGGACGGTGACTCCCCCCGAAAAGGGGTACCTCGCCTTTAAAAGATGGAAGGCCCTTACAATGAGGTTGGTGTTCTTTGGGACTCGAGGATGGGAACAAATCAGACGGATCCCTGAGTTTCTTTGATGAAGCCGAAGGGTGTCGCTCAAGGAAATCCGGTGGAAAAGCGTGACGATTTCATGATAACCGTCTGGTCGCTTTCCAACCACCCGAAGAATCAGGTTCAGCTTGGCAGGGCTGACGAGGGTGAGCGAACGCCTCAAGACCAGGGTTTCTTCTTGTGCCGGTGCTTGCGGAGTTTCTTCTTGCGTTTGTGCTTATTCATCTTCCGCTTGCGCTGTTTCTTCGGCCAGGGCATATCAACTGTCTCCTTTTCGATTAGGGGATGACTTTATTTAAGGGATATTCAATAATACCCGTCGCGCCCGCCTTCTTAAGCTCCGGGATTAACTCACGAACAACGGCTTCATCAATAATCGTCTCGACATCATACCAATTTTTGTCCGAGAGGTTGGAAATGGTGGGTTTCTTCATGGCCGGCAAAATTTTGAGCACTTTCTCAAGATCCCTCTTGGCCACATTCATCTTCAAGCCCACCTTGTCTTCGGCCAAAATAGCACCTTGGAGCAGAAGGATAAGGTTATCGATCTTCTGCCGTTTCCAAGGATCTTTATAACTTTTTTTATTGGCGATGAATTGAGGGGTCGAAACGAGGACCGTATCAATGATGAGAAGCCGATTCGCCCGGAGGCTCGCACCGGTTTCCGTGGCTTCAACGATGGCATCGGCCAAATTGGGAGGCTTCACTTCCGTCGTCCCCCAAGAGAATTCGACCTCGGCTTTCACCTTGTTTTTTTTGAGATACTCCTTCGTCACATTCACCAGCTCGGTCGCAATCTTCTTCCCCTCCAAGTCCTTGACGGTCTTGAAGGAAGAATCTTCGTGAACCGCGAGCACCCAGCGGATGGGATTCCTCGTCCTTTTCGAATAGGTGAGCTCACAAAGTTCCCGCACATCGGAACTATTCTCGACCACCCAGTCGTGACCGGTGAGGCCGCAATCCACCACTCCCTCTTCTACATAACGGGGCATCTCCTGCGGCCGGTAAAGGACGAATTCGAGCTCCGGATCATCCACAGAGGGGAAATAAGATCGGCTGAGAACCGTCGTGTTAAAGCCGGCCTTTTGGATCAAGGCGTAAGTGGCCTCTTCCAGGCTCCCTTTGGGAAGGGCTAATTTAAGCTTTTTAGACATAAGAGGAGAATTGTAGATGGAACTTAGGCGGGAATCAAGTTTGTCAGTCCGATCGCCACGAAGCCGATTAGAAAGAAGAGGATGACATAACGAGGGGAGTGTTCCTCGCTTTCGTTCAGTAACGCGTGGAGGGCTAGGTAGAGAAACCCCCCTCCGATATGGACCAGGACGAGATAAAACCACCCGTCGGGGGCGAAACCTTTGATTGAAAAAAGACCCAAAATCCATCCCAAAAAGGTGAGGGCTTCTATTCCCGTCGTCATCCCCAATGCCTTCATTTTCTCAAAACCGGCCCTCACCAAAAGGGCTGCCAGCGCTAATCCTTCCGGGAACTTATGGACGGAGATCGCCAGAAAAATCGATCGATCCACTTTTCCCTCTAATTCGCCCCCGAGGGCCAAGGCGATTCCATCCATCATGCAGTGGATCCCGAGAGCAACGACAAGGAGGCGGGCGATATTCTTGAAACGAGAGGCGGTCTGTTCGTCAAAGTGAGTCGCCGCGCAGGCCGGGCAAACGTGGAAGATGAATCGGCTGATCAGGAAAAAAACCAGATAACCGGACAAGAGCGCTAGGCCTACCCCAAGAAAAGAGATGACTTCCAGTGCTTCAGGAACAATGTGGAGAAACGTGGTTCCAAGGAGGGTTCCTGCTGCAAAACTGATTAACGCACAAAGCCTTTTGTGGGAGACTCCGACGGTGATGGCGAAAAATCCACCGAGGACAGCGCTCGTTAGCGCCACGATATTTTGAGCCAGAGGCAGGGTCACGAAACGTCTTTTTTAACTTCGCGTAGGGCCGTGTGGAAGGGGAGGTTTTTTCTTTGGGCAATCCGCTTGATGTCTTCGTATTCCGGATTCACGACTCGATGCTCGGAATCAAGAGATCCCACCTTGACTCGAACGGGCCCAAAACGGGTTTTGACACGGAACTGTTTCCGAGGGAGGGAGAAACGGTCGACTTCAAAACACCTGACGCCAAGCGTGGGCGTCTCTTTGAAGACGACTTTCATCAACTTCTCTTTGCGGGGCGGGTTGAACAAGACACAGAGTTTAAACGCGGGCCGCATTTTTTTCATGAGAATGGACTGGACCCAAACATCTAAAGCGCCCGCTTTAAAAAGCCTCTCGTAAACCAATTCGAAACCTTGAGGGGTCATATCGTCGATATTGGTCTCGAGGAGAAGCAGCTTTTCGCGGTGGTACGGGGCGGGGCTCATGAAGTGACGGTGGCAGCGAAACAAGCGGCGCCAAAACCGTTATCAATATTGACGACCGCCACGCCCTGCGAGCAGGAATTAAGCATCGCAAGAAGCGGCGCAATCCCTTTGAAGCTCGCGCCGTAACCCACACTGGTAGGAACGGCAATCACGGGCCTATCCGTCAGACCGGCCACCACACTGGCCAACGCTCCTTCCATTCCTGCTATACAGATAATCGCCTTCACCTCTTTCAATCTTGGGAGTTGATCGAAAAGTCGATGAAGCCCCGCGACACCGCAATCGTAAATTCGAACCGCCTGGCGTCCCATCAATTCCAACGCGAGGGCCGCTTCTTCAGCCACGGCCAGATCGCTTGTTCCTCCGGTTAAAACTGCAATCGACGCGATCCGGCCATTTTTTGAAAAGGATTCCCTTTTGCGAAGATAACCGATCCGAGCCTCTTTTGAATAACGAAGGGTTGGAAATTTTCGTTTCAATTTCCGGTACACCCCCTCCTCCATCCTCGTCACGATGAGATTCTGACCGGCCCTTTTGATCGAACCAATGATCTTCTCAAGCTGCGCGAAACTCTTTCCCGGCGCATAAACCGCCTCGGGAAATCCCTTACGCAGACTCCGGTGATGGTCGATGCGGGCAAAAGAGAAAGTCTCATAAGGGAGAGCCTTTAACCGCTCGAAGGCCTTTCGACTCGAAAGCCTCCGGGAGGCCACCTGTTTTAAGATCTTTTCAATCGTTTTTTGCGTGAGATTCATTACACATCCTTCCAACCGAACGCCCGACCCACCTGGGCAAAGACCACTAAAACCACGAGGACCAGAACCATCGCAACGAGGGCCGGCTTGAGAGAACCGGAGCCGCAAGCCAGGCCAATCCCGGCCACGACCCACAGACTCGCAGCCGTCGTGAGGCCGGTAATCCCGGTGGGAAATCGGATAATCGCCCCCGCTCCAAGAAATCCGATCCCGCTGACGACTTGGGCTGCGATCCGTGAAGGATCGACCTCGGTTAAGCCTCGGTAGGCCTCATAAATATCAATCGAGACAATCATGATGAGGGCGGAACCTAGCGACACAAGCGAATGGGTCCGAAGCCCTGCTACTTTCCCATGGATTTCGCGTTCTAATCCGATCAGACCGCCAAAAAGCGTGGCAAGAAAAAGTCGGATAATCATTTGTTGATCTTCGGGCGCGAGCCAGCTCATGTCACGATTCTCCTATTCTCATATTCGGTAAGGCTGAAATCTTCCAATCCGAACGTTTACCATTTCTATAAAGTTCCCAACCCCGGCGGGCAATCATGGCGGCATTATCAACCGTCAGAGCCAGAGGAGGAAACCAAACCCGGATTCCGTAGGGTCTTGCTTCCTCGCCAAGGAGGCGGCGAAGCCTCGAATTCGCGCTCACCCCTCCCCCAACCACAACCTCTTTCACCTTTTGGGTCCGGCAGGCGTCGATTGTTTTCTCAACGAGCCAGCCAACCACCGTCTCCTGAAAACTGGCACAAAGATCATTTAAGATTCTGTCATTGCGAGGAGCGGAGCAGACGGGGCTCGCAATGACGTTTCGTACCGCAGTCTTAATCCCGCTGAAACTAAAATCAAACCGGCCTTCCTGTCTCGGTTTCGTAAAACGGAACGCCTGGGGGTTCCCCTTCTGAGCGAGCCGGTCGATCAAGGGGCCCCCCGGATATCCCAGCCCTAAAAGTTTCGCGCTCTTATCATACGCCTCTCCCACCGCGTCGTCGACGGTTGACCCTAGAATTTTTACGGAACCGTTGCGATGAACCGTCAGTTCCGTGTGCCCTCCAGAAACGATGAGTCCAATATACGGATGCCGAGGGAGGGGTCGACCGATAAAGTTAGCTGCCAAGTGGCCCTCGAGGTGATTCACACCGACAAAAGGAATTCCGAGTTGATAAGCCAGGGCCTTCGCAAAGGATAATCCGACGAGGAGGGAACCCACCAGACCGGGTCCCTGGGTGACCGCAATCAGGCCTAAATCTTTCTCGGCGACCTTGGTTTTACGAAGCGCTGTTTTGAAAACAAAATCGATCTGTTCCAGACAATGCCGGGAAGCAATTTCGGGAACCACACCCCCGAAGGGCTTGTGCTTTGCAAGGCTTGAAGAGACGACGTTGGAAAGGATCCGATTGCCGTTTTCTAAAACAGCGCAAGAAGTCTCGTCACAGGAGGTTTCGATTCCAAGAGTTAACATTAGCCTTTCAACTTTTTCTCCAAAATTTCATTTACGATCTTGGGGCTGGCTTTTCCTTGAGTTTCCTTCATCACTTGGCCGATAAGAAAACCGAGGGCTTCTTTCTTTCCATTTTTGAAATCTTTCACCACCACTGCGTTTGATTGAATGACCTGTTCGACGGTCCTCACGATCACTTCGGTATCGGTGATTTGAACCAGTCCTTTCTCCTTCACAATCGCTTCCGCCGATTTTCCCGCGACGAGCATCTCGGGGAGAACCTCCTTGGCGATTTTCCCACTCAGGGTGTTATTTTCAATGAGTCGGATCAGCGCAGCAAGCCCTGGGGCTGAAACAGGGGATTTTTCAATCGTTAATCCCTTCTCATTCAGAAGTCCTAAGAGTTCGCTTTGAATCCAGTTCGCCGCCAGTCTCGGACTCACCTTCTCGGCCACACAGGTTTCGTAATACGCCGCCAATTTTTTGTCCTGCACGAGACGAAAGGCATCCGCCTCCGGAATTCCATAATCCTTCATGAGCCGCTTCGCCCGATCCAGCGGAAGCTCGGGCAAAGTCTTCCGAATCCCCTCGACCTCCTCCCGCGCAATCGTAAAGGGAACGAGGTCGGGCTCTGGGAAGTAGCGGTAATCGTGGGCATATTCTTTGGACCGCATGGAGAAGGTTCCGTCCTTTGATTCGTTCCACAGACGCGTCTCCTGGGTCAATTTTCCTCCTTCTTGGAGAACCTCGGTCTGACGTTTGATTTCAAACTCGAGAGCCTTTTGGACTGCCCGAAATGAATTCATATTTTTGATCTCGACTTTTGTCCCAAGACGGGCTTCGCCTTTGGGCCTGACGGAAATATTGGCGTCACAACGGAGGCTTCCTTTTTCCATGTCGCAATCACTCACGTCAAGGTACTGAAGAATCGCTTTTAGGGTCGTCAAATATTCGTAGGCATCCTCCGAAGATCGGAGATCGGGTTCAGAAACGACCTCCATCAGGGGCACCCCCGCTCGGTTGTAATCGATCAGACTCCCTTCCCGCACCCCCTCGTGAAGGAGTTTGCCTGCGTCCTCTTCCAGATGGGCGCGGGTGATTTCGATCTTCTTTAAGCCGTTTCGAGTCTCCACCATGAGGAAGCCCTTGGAATTGACAGGCCTATCGTATTGAGAGATCTGGTAGGCCTTGGGGAGATCGGGGTAAAAATAATTTTTTCGGTCGAATTTGAGCCGACCGGCCACTTCACAATGAAGGGCGAGTCCCACTCGAATCGCCAGCCGAAGGGCCTCGCGATTCAAAACCGGCAGGGAACCCGGCAGTCCCAGACAAACCGGACACGTATTCTTATTCGGCTCCGCCCCAAACTCATTCGGACAGGGACAAAAAAGCTTCGACCGCGTCTTCAGCTGGACGTGAACCTCTAGTCCAATTACTGGTTCCATCAAAGTTTGGGTTTGCGTTTGAACCATTGGGTTTCCTGCTCGTAAGCGTAAGCGGCTTGGAAAATTGCCTCTTCGGCGAAGGGGCGCGCGATAAGCTGCATTCCGATCGGGAGTCCGGATTTTGTGAAGCCCGAGGGAAGGGCCATCGCGGGAACGCCTGCTAAATTGACAGAAATCGTGAAGATATCGGAAAGATACATCGTCAAGGGATCGGTCATTTTCTCCCCGAGTTTGAAAGGAGGGGTGGGAGAAACGGGGGTGAGGAGCAAATCGACTTCTTTGAAGACTTTCTCAAAATCTTCCCGAATCAAAGTCCTTACCTTTTGGCCCTTTCGATAATAGGCCTCGTGATAACCCGCGGACAAGACAAAGGTTCCTAAAAGAATCCTCCGCTTGGCCTCAGCTCCAAATCCAAGATCCCGAGTCTCAAAATACATGTCCCGCAAATTTCCATTTTGGGCGCGAAACCCGTATTGGACTCCGTCATATCTTCCCAAGTTGGAACTCGCCTCGGCGACGGCCACAATGTAATAGACCGCAATCGAATGAGGCGTATGAGGAAGACCGACTTCTTGAGTCGTGGCTCCTAATTTTTGATACACTTTCGCTGCCTCGCGTACCGCCTGCTCCACTTCGGGATCCATCCCTTTGACAAAATACTCCTTAGGAAGACCGATCTTAAGACCTTTCACGCCCCGCTTCAGGGACAACGTGTAATCCGGAACGGGAAGATCCACCGAAGTCGAGTCCCGTTCATCATGTCCTGCGAGGATATTCATCAGGATCGCACAATCTTCCACGGTCTTTGTGAGGGGGCCGATTTGATCGAAACTCGAGCCAAACGCGACCAAACCATAACGAGAGACTCTCCCATAGGTGGGTTTCAGGCCTACCACGCCGCAAAAGGCGGCAGGCAGACGAATTGATCCGCCGGTATCCGTCCCCAAGGCGGCGAAGGCCTCATCGGCGGCCACGGCGGCGGCGGATCCCCCGCTCGATCCTCCGGGGACTCGATCTAAATTCCAGGGATTTCGGGTTGGCCCGAAGACCGAAGTTTCGGTAGAGGAACCGAAGGCAAATTCATCCATGTTGCATTTTCCAAAGAGCGTGGCCCCCGCCTCGCGCAATTTCTCAATGACGGTGGCGTCATAAGGGGGGGTGAAACCTTCTAAGATTTTCGACGCGCACGTCGTCTCCCACCCGCGAATACAGATATTGTCCTTAATCGAAATTGGAACTCCATGGAGGTGGCCGCTCCGGTGCGCCCCCTCAATCCGTGCCGGATCGAAGTGGATGTAGGCGTTGATCTTGGAATCAACCTCTTTCACGCGCTGGGCAAGGGAGTCGATGAGTTTTTCCGGGCCTTCTTCGCGAGCAAAGGCAATTGCCTCTTTGAGAGTAAAACGGGGATTGGACATTATTCCTGCTCGATGACTTTCGGGACCTTGAAGAAATTCCCTTCCCGATGGGGAGCGTGTTTGAGGACGGCTTCACGGACCTCACAGGGCTTGATTTTATCTTCACGAAACACATTTTCAAGATTAAGGACGTGGCTTGTTGCCTCAACATGATCTGTCGGGACCTTTTTCAACTGCTCCACATAGGCAAGGATCGATTCGATCTCTTTCTGAAATTTCGCCTTTTCTTCAGGCCTTAAGCTCAAACGCGCCAGTTCCGCAATCTCGCCAATCTCAAACGCCATCGTCGTAACTCCTTTTCTTATTTAGGGATAGTAACATGATACGATTCCTATTGTCAATAAATGGGCAGAACGTCATTGCTTCGCTCCGCTCCTCGCAATGACATGGCGATTGCCATAAAATCTTTAAGGAGGAGGTCTTCTCCCCGGGCTTTTTCGCGGATCCCAACCTTTCGTAAAATTTCAACCAGTTCGCCTCGTGATTTTCCAATCTGGGAATCACTTGTTAATCGAGCAAGCAAAGTTTTTCTCCGTGCCCCGAAGGCAACCTGAATCAAATGAAAAAGGAAATCTTGATTGATCCCTCGAGGGAGTTTGGAGGGGGAGTGAAAGTCGAGGGTGATCACACTTGAGTCGACATCCGGCCTCGGGCTGAAACAATTTCGTGACACGTCAAAGGCGCGGTGGACCTCGGCATAATAGCGAATGGCAAGGGTGAGCCGCCCATAGTCCTTGTTTCCCGGCTGAGCGAGAATTCGCTTGGCCACTTCGCGCTGCATCATCAAGACCGCTTTTTCGACGTAGCTACGATTCTCAATTAACCAGAAAAGAACAGGCGAGGTGATGTAGTAAGGGAGATTTGAAATAACTTTGCAGTGGCGGAGCGCCCGCAATGACGACCCAAGAACACGCTTCAGCAATTTCTCCAAGTCGATTTTCAAGACATCCGCATTTCCAACCCAAAGCCTATTTTTGTAATCTGGTCCCAATTCCCCCTCCAAGATCTCACAAAACCGCTTGTCCTTCTCCACAGCAATGACCGATGCCCCCGCTACCAAAATTTCTTGAGTGAGCGCCCCAAGACCCGGGCCTATTTCAAGAACCCACTCCTTGGGCTTTGGGTCAAGAAGCTCAACAATTTTTCGCTGAATATTTGGGTCGATGAGAAGATGCTGGCCCCTTATCCCACGAATGGAAAGACCATACTTTTTAAGAAGGGCAATTTGAGTCGAGGACATTGCGACGGGTAGTGTCTTGTCTTGGACTTTAGCTGAACGAGCTTGACTTGTCAATGCGGGGTGAACTAGCGTAAAATTAAGCAGAATCTAGGGTTGAGAAAGGTGAATGGTGGGTAAACTTCGGAGGATCATTTTGTTCGTATTTGTAGGGATCTACCTTGTGGCCGCCCCTCTCACGATTCTCTATGCTTTAGGGTATATTTTCAGCCCGATCCAGCAAACCCTGCTGCCGACCGGCCTTGTCAGTGTAGAGACGGAACCTTCCCAGGCTCGAGTTTGGGTCAATGGGGTTCTTGCCAACGACAAGACTCCCCTTGTCCTACGTAACCTGCGGCCTGGATTCTATGATCTTCGGATCGGCCTCCCGGGATATCACCCGTGGCAGAAAAGGATTGAGACGAAACCGGATCGGGCACTTCGTCTTGAGGATATTCTTCTTTTCCCCCTTTCGCCTCGTCTTGAGATTTTGGGAAACTTTTCGGTGACGAAAATTTGGTCCGATCCCGGAGGCAAACGCCTCGTTGTGCTCGAAGGAGAAAAAGCTTCTGGACTCACCCTCTTCGAACCTGACAAAAAGGAATTCCGGCCGATCTTTCCCATCGGCCCCACTCGAGAGGCGGTCGTAGAAAAAGTTCTTCTTCACCCTTGGGGCGATCGGGCGATTGTTTCTCTTCGAAGGAGCGAGGGTCTTCGCCCCTTGTTGGTCAGATTTTCCGACCCGATCCAAGTCAATTCCTTAACGGATCTTTTGCAAGAACCTTTCACTCAACTCCAATGGGGAGCCCCTCACAAAAGTTCCCTTTTCTATCTCAAAGGAGAGACCTTGAGGTATCTCGATCTGGATGAAGGAGTCCTTTATCTCGATCTCCCGAAAAGGATCCGGAGTTTCGCACTCTATGGATCGCGCCTCTTTGTCTTAGATGCACGACGGCGTTTTTTAGAGGTGACCCCCCAGGGAAAAATTCGAAATACCCTCTTGAAGGAACCCGAGAAGGCTCGTTTGATTTTTGGGCCGGATGAAGGAGAGCGATACTCCATTTCCTTTCTCCCCCCCGTCTCCCTCTTCTCTTCTTTAGAGGATGCCCTCGCCCTTTTCCTTTCCCATCAAGGAAAGCTCTTCTCCAATAAACTCCCTTATTTTCTCGACGAGGGAGTCCATGAACTGGCCCTGGCCAATTCTCATCCGAGAGTTCTTTACCGGAAAGGGACCGAGCTCTGGATAGTGGATTTTGAACGGGAACGCGAAAGGACTTTCTTCGAAAGGGGCCTGACTCCCCGCAGAATCTACCAGGGAAAGGAGGCCCTGGGAAACCTCCTCTGGTTTTACAGCGACCGATATGTTCTATTCCTGGAGGGCAGCCGCGTGAAGGTCCTTGATTTCGAAGGGGAGGGAGAGGCCATTGAGCTTTTTGAAATTTCAGGCGAGTTCCCTCAGATCCTCCTTGACCGAAAACGAGGGTTTCTCTACTTCGTCCATCCCGATCGGAACCGGCTCGCCCGGTTTAAACTCTTCGAAGGAGAGGGCCTTTTCCCATGACCTTCTCTTATTCTCGCCAGCATCTGGATCCGAAGGCCTGGCGGCTTGAACGCTTTCTCGAAATCGTCCCCGCGAGCTTAAGTTGGAGCCTTCTCCTCTCCCTCACCCTTCTTTGTGTGTTTGCCCCTGCGGCGGGGGTCGTAACCATTATCCTCTTTGACCTCTATTGGCTTTTGCGACTGATTTACTTCACGATTTTCCTCGTCCTCTCTTATGGCCTCCTCGAGGTGGAGCGGTCGGTCAAGTGGCGAAACCGGCTTGAAGATCTTGGGAATCTGGAAAGTGCCATCGCAAGAAGCCGCAGGCGCCTCCGTGAACTCCGAACGAATTGGAAAGCGCTTTATTCAGAGCGCAGGCACCTCGCAACCCTGGAACGGGTGAGGCAGAAGTCTCTCCATTTTCCAGATCCCAAAGAGATTTGTCACCTCGTCATCATCCCCTTTTATCAGGAAGGACTTTCGGTCTTGGGACCCAGTCTTGAGGCCTTGGCCCGTGTAAATTACCCGCGAGATCGAATGGTCGTCGTTCTGGGAGTTGAAGAACGGGCCGGAAAAGAGGCGCTCGGGCAGGCTGAGATTTTAAGGGAGCGATACGCAAAATTCTTTCTTCACTTTGAGGTGTGCGTCCATCCCGAGGGAGGAGCGGGAGAAGCCCCTGTGAAGGGGGCCAATTCGACTCATGCGGCGCGTTGGGCGAAAAAGTTCTTTGAGGCGAGACGCGTTCCTTTGGATCATCTCCTGGTCTCCTGTTTTGACTCCGACACGGTCGTGAGTCCGGAGTACTTCTCCTGCCTCACTTACAATTACCTCATTCATCCCAGACGGACCCGAACGAGTTTCCAGCCGATTCCGGTCTATCACAACAATCTCTGGGAGGCCCCGCCTTTTGCCCGGGTCCTCGAAACGGGTTCTTCCTTTCTGCAGTTGATTGAAGTCACCGATCCCGAACACCTCGTCACCTTCTCCAGTCACAGCATGAGCTTTCAAGCGCTCGTGGAAGTGGGTTTCTGGCCCCTCGACCTTGTTTCCGATGACTCAGCGATTTTCTGGAAGGCCTTCCTCGTCTATGACGGCGACTATCGGGTCGAACCTCTTTATGTCACTGTTTCCATGGATGTGGCCATTGGAGAGAACCTCTGGAAAACCTGTCAATCGATCTACCGCCAAAAAAGAAGGTGGGCCTGGGGAGTCGAAAATTTTCCGATTCTTGTTCGAGGACTTCTGGCCAATTCGAAAATTCCTCTTTGGCTCAAAGTCAAACGGACCTTTCGTCTCCTCGAGATGAATGTGGCGTGGGCGATTTGGACCCCGATGATGCTGATTCTAAGCTGGGCCCCCCTGTGGGTGCCGAATCGCGACTTCGCAGGTTCAGTGGCCTACTTTAATGCCCCGCGCGTCGCGGGGGTGATTGCCAATCTTGCGATCGCGAGTCTTTTCATCTCGATCGTCCTGAGTTTTTTCCTCCTCCCCAAACGTCCGAAAAAAGTTCCTCTCTATCAGAAGGTCGTCTTTGCCTTTCAATGGCTTCTGGTTCCCGTCATCGCCACGATCTTCGGGGCGATTCCCGCCTTTGATGCCCAGACCCGCCTCGCCCTTGGAAAATACATGGAATTCTTCGTGGCGCCGAAGGGAAAGCGTAAAACAAGCGCCGTCATTGCGAAGACCCAGCACTTTTAACGAAAGTGCGGGGGACGAAGCAATCTAAGGGCGCACCGGAGCGCGGATTCCATGGAACGGGGGTCCGCCTTGCCTTGATAGGCAATGTCGAAGGCGGTTCCGTGGTCGGGAGAGGTGCGGAGGTAAGGCAGACCGAGCGTCAAGTTGACACCGGTGTCAAAGGCGATCAGCTTGAAAGGGGCCAGGGCCTGATCGTGATACATCGCCACGACGGCATCATAGGTTCCGTGATAGGCATCGTAAAAAACGCGGTCTCCGGAGATGGGGCCCAAAACGTTGATCTTTTCCTCCCGGGCCCTCTGAATCGCAGGCTCAATCACTTTCCCCTCTTCCTCCCCGGTTTCCCGACCGTGCGGATTGAGGGCCGAGACTGCAATCTTCGGTTTTGGGATCCCGAGGCGGGTCTTCAAAAACTCATCGGTCAATTGGATCTTTTCAAGGATTGTTTCCTCGGTTAAGAGGCGGCTCACCTTTTTCAAGGGGACATGAATCGTGACAAGGGTCACTCGAAGCCCGGAAGATCCTCGTCCGTTTTCATTGAGGAACATCATGGCAAATCTCTTCACCCGCGCAACGCGAGCCAAATATTCCGTGTGACCGTGAAACTTAGGTTCAATCAGACGGATCGCCTCCTTACTGACCGGACCGGTCACCAATGCATCCACCAGTCCAGTCGCCGCTTGATAGGCTCCGGCCTTCAAGGCGGCCAGCGACATCGCCGAATTGGTCACGGAAACCCGGCCAATGTCAAACAAGGCATCCGAGGAGGTTCCGGGGAAAGAGTGATTTTTTAAAAGCCACTGGGCCTCTTCGGTGACATCGAGAAAGTTGACCGAGTCATCTCTCAGAAAATCTCGGGTGAGGGTGGGGATCGGGTTTAAAGGAAGCCTGAGGGGGAGCCGGTCTTCAAGAAATTCAAAGACGACCCCCGTACCGATTAAAAGGAGGAAAACATCCTTGAACTTTTTAGGATCTTGGATCGTGCGTGCGATGACTTCCGGACCGATCCCGCCCGGGTCTCCCATCGTGATGGCAACAATTGGCTTTTGCATGACCACCCAGAAAACAGAAGTCAGAGGACAGAAGCCAGAAATCAGAGGTTAACGATCAAAATCGTCCTCCCTTCTATTCTTCTGACTTCTGAATTCTGAATCCTGTCAACGAACGGAGATGTAGGCGCGCGCCTTGAGTTGGTTCATCCATTCCTTAAAACGCTTCCCGGCTTTCTCCCGGAAAATCATTGCGCGAATCTTCTCCCGAACCTCCTCAAGGGAAGGGACTTGGCTCACCGTTTTTTCCTCAATCTTGAACAGATGATAACCCTGAGGCGTCTCTAAAAGCGGGGAAATGGCTCCGGCCGGGAGCTTAAAAAGATGCTCTTCGATTGCAGGAAGCATCTCGCCGCGCCGGACCCACCCGACCAGCCCCCCTTCTTTGGCACGGGCGTCTTCTGAAAATTCTCGCGCCAGGGCTTCAAAACTTTCTCCGGTTCGAATGCGGGCTTCAACCGACTCCAGCTTCTTCCTTGCCGCCTCATCGCTCAGACCTTTCTCCTCAGCTTCCTTGGTTTTTCGGAGGGTGATTGAGCGAATCTTGATTTTTTCCTCCTCGGCAAGTTCGGGATTTCGGTTTTTATAGAAATCTTCGATTTCTCGGGGCGAGACAACGACATGGGCGCGGACCTCCATGTCGTGGAGCTTTCGGATGGCAATCTGCCGCTGGAAACCCTCACGAAGTTCGGCCAGACTGTAGCGTTGAGCGGCCAACATTTGATCGAATTCGGTCTCCGAGGAAAATCTCCTTTTCACCTCATTGACCATCGCATCGATTTCGCTGTCATCAACCGTGATGCCGAGCTCCTTTGACTCTTGAAAGACAAGACGATCCTCAATCATTTGATTCAAAAGCTTGAGCCGAACCTCATTGAGTTGACGGTTTAATTCTTCCCCTTGATACTGCTCCTTGAGACTCTCGTAGAGAGGACGGAGGTAGACTTCGAGCTCGCTTTGGGTAATGGCTTCGTCATTGATGACCGCAACCACACGGTCGACGATCTGCCTTTGGGCCCAAGCCGGTGTGAGTTCGAAAAAAAGAAACCCTCCGATGAGGAGAGCAAAACGCCTCATGGTAGGCTCTACCTATACCATAAGCCCTTCTTCATTTCAATTGCAGAATCTTTTCCTGTTCAACGGCAGAATCCCCTCGCCTGGAAGAAGAAAATTTATTCCCCCTCCGCGGGCCTTCTCGCGACAACTCTAAGCGATCCCGAGGCGGGGCCCCACCCGGTCCCACAGAAGGAGACTTCTGGCCGGGTTTTCCCCACCTCGAGATCGCAAGAGTTGTAGGACCCCCTTCGGCCCTGATTGCGGCGGGGGAATAAATTTTCTCCTGACAGCCAAGAACCCCCTCGCCAAGGGCCGAATCGGATTCGGAGTCATTAGAAATCTTACGAGACGGCGTGGGAAAGCCGACGGCCACCGCCCAATCTTTTGGGGCGGGGGAACGGCGGAAGGGTCTTCCCACGCCGTCTCGTGTAGATTTCTCGCGTAGAATCCGACTGAGGCCCAGGCGAGGGGGGTCTTGGCGAGAAGAGATTTTACCCTTTAGCGCTTGGCCGATCTGCCTTTCATCTCTTCGATGGCGCGGCGGAGCATACGGCAATAGAGGTCAAAACCCACGGCATAAATGAAGCCGCTTTGTTCGTGACCCAAGATATTCCCCGCGCCCCGAATTTCGAGATCCTTCAAAGCGATCTTGAATCCCGCCCCCAATTCCGTGAATCGCTCAATGGCTTCCAGGCGTTTCTCGGCATCGAGCGTCATGACCCAATTCCGGGGAACAATAAAATAGCCGTAGGCCTGCCGCTTCCCGATAAACCGGCCCACGCGTCCCCGCAGCTGGTAAAGATCCGCCAGACCAAATCGATCCGCCCGGTTCACAATGATCGTGTTGACATTGGGAATATCGAGACCCGATTCGATGATATTGGTGGCAATCAAACAATCGATTCTTTTCTCGAAAAAGTCTTTCATGATCTTCTCAAGGGCCCGTGACGGCATCTGACCATGGGCAATCCCGAATCGGACGTCCGGAAGAATCGTTTTTAAATGCTCGTGGACCCGCTCAATCGAAGCGATCCGGTTATGAACGAAATAGATTTGTCCCCCGCGCGCGAGCTCCCTCTGAATCGCATCGGCAATCTTTCGGTCATCGTATTCGATCACTTGGGTTTCGATGGGGAGGCGGGTCCGGGGAGGGGTATGGATCATGGACATGTCCCGCGCCCCCATGAGGGAAAGATAAAGCGTTCGAGGAATGGGGGTTGCGGTTAACGTGAGGAGATCGACCACCTCCCGCAGTTTTTTCAATTTCTCTTTGTGGGCCACGCCAAAACGCTGCTCTTCATCGATCACGACGAGGCCCAAATCTTTAAATTGGACATCCCCCGAAAGAAGCCGGTGCGTTCCGATCACGACATCCACTTTCCCCTCTTCAAGACCTTTAAGGACTTGAATCTGATCTTTCCTGGAACGGAAACGGGAGAGGACTTCGATTGCGAGCGGGAAATTTTTCGCCCGCTCCTTGAAAACAAGCCAGTGTTGTTCGGCCAAAACCGTCGTGGGAACGAGAAAGGCGACTTGTTTCCCTGCCGTCACCGCTTTAAAGGCCGCGCGCATCGCCACTTCCGTCTTTCCAAAGCCCACGTCGCCGCAAAGGAGCCGATCCATTGGCCGAGGGGATTCCATGTCCCGTTTGACTTCCTCCGTCGCCTTGAGCTGATCCGCGGTCTCTTCGAAAGGAAACTCTTCCTCGAACTCACCCTGCCAGGGACTGTCTTTGGGAAAAGCAAACCCACACCCAAGTTCTCTTCGGGCCGCCAGAGACAAAAGATCGCGGGCCACATTTTCGACGGCGAGCCGGGCCTTGGTTTTTGCACGTTCCCATTCTTTGGTATGAAGCCGCGTCAGTTTCGGCTTTTTCCCTTCGATTCCGATATAGCGTTCCAGGGGCTCGGTGATTTCGAGATAAAGGATTTCGCGATCCGCGAACTCCAGGGCCATACAACGTCTTGCCTCTCCCTGGATCTCAATCTTTTTCGTCCCGAGGTAACGAGCGATCCCATATTGGAGGTGAACCACAGTGTCTCCCGCTTCGAGGTCCGTCACCTCGGTGAGCGGTTCGAATTCCTCGAATCGCTTGCGAACAAGGCTGACCCGAGCCTCGAAAGGTTCCGAAAGGGGGGCCAGGAAGACTTCTTCAAAACCCGTGAGACTTTTGCCTTCGTGGGGAGAAAAATCGCGGATGGAAACGATGGTGTCGAGTTCGAAACCTAAGCGGATCGGCGCGCGATAGGTGAGGGGATAAATGTCGAAGGTCGCGCCGCGGTCGGCGTATTCACCGGGCGCGGAGACAAAGTCTCTCCTCCTGTAACGGAGCTTCTGGAGGAGGGTCTCCAAGGAGCCCCGCTCGATCGTCTGCCCGACATACAAGCGCTCGAGCCCTTCCACGATGGAACCGCTACCCAAATTATATCACCTTAAAGAAAATTTCTTCCCCCTCCGCGCCTTGCCTGCCGGCAGGCAGGGACCTCATTGAGACAACTCTTGCGATCCCGAGGTGGGACCCCGGCTGAAGCGCCCGTAGTTCTTGCCGAAGCCAAAGCGACTGAGCCCGCCTTCGCCGAAGCGGTGCTTCGGCTCCGCGCAGGCAGGCGCCGAGAGGCTGGGAGGAATTCTGTTGGCTAGAGTTTTCGGATCCAGTCGCGGAGGCGGCGGGAGGCTTCGAGGAGGTCTTTTTCGGAACAGGCGAAGGAGAGGCGGATATGACGGTCGCTCCCAAAGACCTTGCCCGGGACCACCGCCACGCGGGCCTCTTCGAGGAGCCGCTCGGTAAAACGCATGGAATCGAGGCCCGTCGCTTCAATATTCACGAAAACGTAAAAAGCGCCTTGGGGTTTAAAGGCCTTGATCTTATCAATCATTGCAAGTTCGCGCAGAATGACATCGCGACGATCCTCGAAAGTCGCACGCCATTTTCTAATCTCTCCCTCTGCTCTCCCGTCCTGGAGGGCGGTCCGGGCCCCCACCTGTGCAAAAGAAGTTGGGTTTGAAGTCGTATGACTCTGAAAATTTGAAACAGCTTCTGCAACCTCTTTGGGGCAAGCAGAGTAACCGATACGCCAACCCGTCATAGCATAAGCTTTACTATGGCCATTCACGAGTAGGGTTCGTTCCTTAATCTCTCTATCTCGCGAGGCGATAGAGACATGTTTCTCTTCGCCAAAAATTAATTTCTCATAGATTTCGTCGCTCAAGATCCAGAGGCTGGGATATTTCAATAAGATCGGAACGAGAGCCTCAAGTTCCTTCCGCCGATAGACAGCACCGGTTGGGTTCGACGGAGAATTGAGTACCAAAATTTTGCTTTTGGGGGTGACTGTTTTTTCCAACTGAGAAGGGGTGATCTTAAATTCACTGGTTTCGCTGGTCTCGATGAAAACGTTCTTTCCGCCAGAGAGAGTCACCATCTCGGGATAACTTAACCAATAAGGGGAAGGGATGAGGACTTCGTCTCCTTCATTGAGGAGGACCTGAAATAGATTAAAAATTGAATGTTTGGCTCCGCAGGAAACAACAATTTGACCGGGAGTGTAAACAAGTCCTTGATCGCGTTTCAATTTTTCGGCGATCGCTCGCCGAAGTTCTAAGGTGCCCTCAGTCAGTGTGTATTTCGTCGTCCCCTCGCGGAGTGCCTCGATGGCCGCCTCTTTGATGAAATCTGGAGTGTCAAAATCGGGTTCGCCGGCGCTCAAGGAAATCACATCAATTCCATGAGCCTTCATGGCCTTGGCCTTGGCCGTAATGGAAAGGGTGAGGGAGGGAGTGACTTTTGCGATTCGATGAGAAAGGATGGCCATGGGGGTGGCCTCCTATTTGTTTTTGTCTTCTTCGCCGGTCAGAAATTTCCTGAGTTTGGCGAGGAACCCGCCGCGCTTTTGAGTCTCTTCTTTAGGCTCGGCCTTCTTTTCCAACTTCTCCTTTTCGGGCTTCGGCTCTTTCTTTCTTTCTTTGGCGACGGCCGGTTTCTCTTCCGCGGCGGGTTTGGGCGCTGGGGGCTTTTTTTCCCTTTTCGGCTTCTTTTCCTTGGGTGCGAGCTCGATCGGAACTGAAAACTGTACGAGGGCCGTCGCGGCCCCGTCGCCCGAGCGATTCCCCAGTTTCAGGACCCGTGTAAACCCTCCGTTTCGGTTTTGCAGCCGCGGCGCAATTTCTTCGATAAAAATCTTCGCCAGCTCCGAGGAACCGAGGCGGCGAATCAACTGCCTCCTTGCGGCCAGGGTTCCCTCCTTTGCCAGAGTCACCATTTTATCAGCCAAGCGGGATGTCTCTTTCGCCCGGGCATAAGTCGTTTGGATCTGGCGGTGGAGCGCCAAACCTCCCACGAGATTACGGAGCAGCGCTTTCCGGTGATGGGTGTTGACCCCCAGTCGTCTTCGTCTTCGCCGATGCCGCATCTCAATGGATCTCCTTCACGCCGGGATCGCTTTCTTCTTCTTAAGCCTCTCCTGAA
>CAZMFE010000002.1:8310-26208 GCA_964565495.1 uncultured bacterium | reverse complement strand
CCACTCTTTTTTGCCCGCGATGCGGTCGCAGGCTCGCCAGAAATCAAGGGCGTTCCCGTGATAAAAAGGAAATCGAACCAGCCCTTTGATCTTCCCTTTCCGAATCTGGTAACCCGCCTCAGCTCCGATTTGAAAATCAAGCCGCATCTCATCGATCGACCAGCTGAGCTCATTGTCAAGCAAGAATCCCTCTTCGGTGCCGGCGATCATTTCTTTAAGGGTTCCTTTGCCGGGAAGGAGGCTTGTGTTCGTCATCCGGATCAAGGGATAATGGGACCAGTCGGAAGCGACCATGTTGGCGCTCGAGCGAGGCTGATTGAGAAAAAATGCGGTTTCGCGGCTTGTGAGATAGCCGGTGAAAATTCCTTTTTGAATCACTTCGACCTGCTTCGCGGCCATCCCCTCGTCATCGTAAGCAAAACTCCCTGCGCCGGGTCCCGGGTCGAGGCTTGCATCGCTCACGAAATTGACGATCGGTGAGGCCACGGGATAGCCCCGCAAAAGGCCGGGATTCAGGAAGGTTCTCCCTCCGAAATTGTCTTCGTAGCCATAGACCCGATCCGACTCGGAGGCATGACCGAACGTTTCGTGAATCTGGAGGGCCAGGATCGAGCCTTTGAGAATGAGATCGAAGGTTCCTGTCGGCGCTTCGGGACTTTTTCGAAGCTCTTTCAATTCCTCTCCCAATCGGGCTGCCTCACTTTCAAATTTCAGACCTTCAATCGCCTCATACCCTTGGGCCCGATAAAGCCCGCTCGGCCCGGGTGAGCTTCGCCTGATTTTCTCCCGCCCTGCCCACGTCTCGCCGTAAATCCACCCGCCGCTCCGGTAAAGGAGTTGCTCGATCCAGCTCCCCTCGCTGGAAGCAAAGAGGATCCTCTTCCGTGTGAAATCACAAACACCGGATGCCGAATCGATCCAGGATAAAGCGGCGAGCCATTTCTCGGCTTCGATCTGGGGGGCGATCTTTTCCGCAAGCGACAGTCTCCAGGGATCTTTTCGAATCGGCATCACCCACTGGGTCTTCACAGGCTTCGCCGGAGCTAATTTGACTTCGGTATGACGGATCCTGGAAAATTCTTTGGCCATCCGGAAAGCAAGATCGAGGTGCGAGAAAAGAGATTTTTCCGTCAGATCCCCTGTGGCGGAAAAACCAAAGGCGCCCCCTTTGAGGACCCGGAAACCAATCCCGCGGGAGGTCGTTTCTTTGACCTCCTCCAGGAGGCCGTTTTTCGTCCGCATCCGAGCCCGTTCCAACTCGACATAACGGAAATCGGCATACTCCGAAGCGAGCCGGCTCATTCGGTCCTGAAGGCGAGATAGAATTTTCTCCATCGTCTCAATCTTTATATTAACGGTCGCGAAGCGATAAGCTATAAGAATCAAAGGAGAAACTATTGTATTTACCACACGCGTTCGGTAAACTTGGCCGAAATGACGACCCGAAAAAAGTACAATTATCGCGCAGGAAATTCCGTCCAGAAGCTTGTCCGGGAGCTGCCCCGTCCGACGATTCATCGTCTGGGGCAAAGGATCGCTCAAATGGCCCGTTCCCATGGCCTTACTTATACCGATGAGCGGGGGAAGACGGCGGTCATTACCCTGACGCTTCGCCCACGCCTCGTTTCGGCAAAACGGATGAACGCTCTTTGGCGCACCCTTGGTATCCTGGACACGGCATTCCAAAAAATTGCCTCCCTCTATTTCCAATATCCCGCTCTTTCAGAACTCTTTCCCTTCTCATCCCGGGAGCGGGACTGGCTCACGCTCCTTCAAGACCCTTTCTATCGGCCGGGCCGAATTGCGAGCCGCTGGGACGCCAACACCACCTTTTCGGACAAAGAGTGGAAGGAGGGCTTCTCCTTTTTTGAGGTCAACGGCGTCGGAGTGGGAGGCATCTGGTATGGGCCGGCCGCGGGCGAAGTGGCTTTAAAAATGGTGGTTCCCGAACTCCGGAAGATCGATCCCGACTTCCGTCCTCAGCCGACGGCCGATATGCGCCGCCTCCTCCTCCATCTCCTCCTCGCCCAACGGAGGAAACTCGGTCGAACCCGCGGCGCGATGGCCTTCGTCATGGAAAAAGCAAGCGGCTCGAATTTCATTGAATTCGTTCGCCTCGCCAAGCTTTATACCCGGCTCGGCTATCCCGCCCTCGTCGCCGAACCGACTGATTTTCATTCTAAAAATGAAGAGGAGATCATTTGTCGTGGGAAAAAGATTGATGTCCTCTACCGTGATACAACCCTCTCCGAACTCTGTCTTTTGGAAGAAAAGGGACACAACCTTCAAGCCCTACGGGAAGCCTTTCGGCGGGGCCAAGTCATTTCTTCCCTGGAAGGAGAGTTTGACCACAAAAGCGTTTTTGAAGTTTTCACGAATCCGGAAACTACGGGTCTTTTTTCTTCGAAGGAACGGCAACTTTTCAAGCGCCATATCCTCTGGACCCGTCTCCTTCGCGAAACAAAAACCGCGGGTCCGGAAGAAAGGAGGGTGGATTTAATCCCTTTTGTCTTGAGGCGTCAATCGGGGCTCGTGCTTAAGCCGAACCGCCTTTACGGAGGGAAGGGAGTCCTCTTCGGCCGGGAGGCGGCCCGTTCGGTGTGGGAGCGAAAGATTGGAGCGGCGCTTCAGGAACCGGGAGAATGGGTCATCCAACAGCTTGGAAAACTCCGAAAGAAACTCTTCTTCCGTCCCGAGGGGAGGCGGGCCCTTGAAAAAGATCTTTATGTGGTTTCCGGCTTTTTCGCCACCGAAAAGGGGATTGGGATCGTCGGCCGCATGTCCGAACGCACCGTCGTCAATGTCGCCCGCCGGGGCGGCCTCACTCCCATCCTCCTCATTAAATAATGCTTAAATTCTTAAGAAAAAATACCAAAGTGATTGTTTGGACAGTCGTGGTTGCTTTCGTCGCGTGGGGAGGCTATGCGGTGAGCGTCCAATTTGAAGAGGCCTCTCGCTCGCCAGGCCGGATTTTCGGAAAAGAGGTCTCGTTTCAGGAATATCTCCTTGCGAATCGGACAGTTCAGATCTTTCCCCCGGTCCCTCAACCGGGACAAGAGCCGCCGAGCGCGGATGAGGTGGAGGCCCGGACCTGGGAATTTCTCGTCCTTTCCCGCGAAGCGAAACGACGAAAAATTGCTGTCACCGACGAGGAAGTCCGTCAGGAGATCGAGCGTTTCGCGGGCGAGGGGCGCGAAACCGGACTCACTCGCGAGCAATATTTCCAGTGGGTCCGGGCCGCCTTTCGCGAGGAACCCCGTGAATTTGAAAGGCAGGTTCGTGAACACCTGAGGATTCGCAAGCTCCTCACTCAAGTGCGGCAAAAGATGGAGACCGAACCTGAGGAAAGCCTTAAGCGCTGGCTCCTGGAACTCTTCCGAGAGGCGCAAATTAAAACTTATAACCCCCCCTCCTAGGGTGCTTGTGGGCACCTCCCCCGATGGGTTATACTAAATCTCCTCTTATGCAGCAAAGCGTCAATCAGCTTGCCGAATTGATCCAAGGCAAAGTCATCGGCGACGGTCGAACGATCGTCTCAGGCGTCGCCAGCGTTGACCAACCCTTGGCGGGCCATGTGGCCTTCCTGGAGGACCCCGCGCGTCTTCAGGAACTTGAGGCTACTCCCCTCGCCTGTCTCATTGTCCCTCCACGGATCAACCGTTCGACCAAACCCCTCATCCAGGCGGAACAGCCGAAGCTGGCCTGGGCTCAGCTCTTGAATCTTTTTTTTCCTCCGCGGGCCTTTCCAGGAACGGTGTCCGAAAAAGCCTTCATCGCCCCTTCGGCTCGAGTCGGAAAGGGGGTCACCCTTGAGGCGTTTGCTTACGTGGGCGAGGAGGCCACAATCGGGGCTGGTTCTGTGATTCGAGCTTATAGTTACCTCGATCGGGGAGTGAAAATCGGCGAAAAAACGGTTTTGCATCCCCACGTGACCCTTTACGAAAATACGGTGGTTGGCAGCCGCTGCGTCATTCATGCGGGTACGGTCCTTGGAGCGGATGGTTTCGGGTTCGTCGCCACTCCCCAAGGTCAAATCAAAGTGCCTCAAGTGGGCAACGTGGTGATCGAGGATGAGGTGGAGATCGGTGCCTGCTCCACAATTGACCGGGCGACTGTCGGCTCCACGCGGATCGGCCGCGGGGTCAAGATTGATAACCTCGTCCAGATTGCCCACAACGTCACGATCGGGCCTCACACGGTGATTTCCGCTCAGACCGGAATCTCGGGGAGTTCGAAGGTGGGGGCCTTCGTCACGATGGGGGGGCGTGTCGGACTGGCGGATCATGTGGAGATCGGGGATGAGGCAATCTTGGGAGCTCAGTCCGGAGTCCCCACCGGAAAAAAAGTCCCGCCCCAGCAGATTTGGATTGGAGCTCCGGCGCGTCCTTATCGGGAAGCAAGAAAACAGGTCGCCGCCCAGTGGCGATCCGCCGAGATGATGGAGGAAATCAGGAAGCTAAGAGCCAGAGTCGAAGAACTCGAAAAATTACGTTCTCTTCCCAATCAAGCTTAAGAACTCTCCCCTCACCCGCTCACTCTCCCTGAAACTACCGAGCATGGCACTCGTGACACAGTGGGCTTCTCTTTTTTCGACTCCCCGCATGGCCATGCAGAGGTGGAGGGCTTCAATCACGACTCCGACGCCCCGCGGATTCAGCGCACTCATCAGGCAATCGGCAATTTGGGACGTCAGCCGCTCCTGAACCTGCAGCCGGCGGGCAAAGACTTCGACCACCCGAGGGATTTTAGAAAGACCGATGATTTTTCCATGAGGGATGTAGGCGACGTGGGCCTTCCCGTAGAAAGGAAGGAGGTGGTGTTCACAAAGGCTAAAAAGATCGATGTCCTTCAAAACCACCATCTCGTCGTAGTTCTCCTCGAAGATAGCGTGGTTCAAAACCTTTTGGAGGTCCTGGCGGTAACCGTGGGTCAGGTATTTGAGGGAAGCGATGGCGCGTTTGGGGGTTTGGGCGAGTCCTTCGCGCGCGGGATCTTCCCCCAGACGGGCAATCAATTCGCAAATCAGTTCTTCCATGCGAGAATCTTGTGAAGTGCTTGTGAAGAGTTCTTCCCTCATTTCGTTCCGAGGATATCGATGATGCTCACCTGTTGGGCCAGCACCCCGGCGACGGCTTGAAACTGTCTGGCGGCCGGAGAATCCGGATAGGCGATGACCATCGGCTTTCCTCGATCTCCTCCTTCTCGAATTCTTGGATCAATAGGAATTTCTCCCAGAAACGGTACATCCAATTTTTGAGCGACCTGTTTTCCTCCCCCCTGACTAAAAATAGGGGTTGTTTCACCACAGTGAGGACAAATAAAGCTGCTCATGTTCTCGACCACGCCGAGGATGGGCACATGGGTTTTTTGAAACATCGCAATCCCTTTTCGGACATCCATTAAAGCCACTTCCTGGGGCGTCGTCACAATGACCGCCCCCGTTACGGAAACCGTTTGCACGAGGGAAAGCTGGACATCCCCCGTCCCCGGCGGAAGATCGACCAAGAGGTAATCCAGTTCTCCCCACTCCACCTTTTGGAGGAACTGAGTCACGGCGCTATGAAGCATGGGACCGCGCCAGACCATAGGAGTTTCCGGGGGGACCATGACTCCCATAGAAATCACCTTTAACCCTAAAGCCTCGATCGGAACAATCTTTTCGTCCTCAGTGACTCGAGGTCGCTCGTCCGGCGGAATTCCCAGCATGAGAGGGACATTGGGACCGTAAATGTCGCCATCCATCAGGCCCACCGCTGCTCCGGTCGAAGCGAGCGCGACGGCCAAGTTCACACAAACCGTTGTCTTCCCCACGCCCCCTTTGCCGCTCGCCACGGCAATCACATTCTTAATCCCGGCAGGGGTTCCCGCGGGAAGCACGCTCTGTGCCCGCCGGACGTTACTCGACATTTGAACAGAAACTTCTTTCACCCCCTCCAGCGCTCGGACCGCTTTCTCGACATCTTGTTTGATCTGCTCCTTCAAGGGACAGGCCGGAGTCGTTAGTTCCACATGAATCGAAACCCTTCCTCCTTCAATCCCCACCTCTTTCACCATTCCAAGCGAGACGATGTCCCGGTGGAGGTCGGGATCCTTCACCCCTTTCATTGACTCGAGAACTCTTTCCTTCGTTAATGTCGCCATCGCTCAATTTAGGGTATGACCGAATGCGGATGCTGTTCCTCCAATTCGATCTCCCTGAGGCGGTTTACGAAACGTTCAAGGAGTTCCAACACTTTACCGACCTCTTCAGAAGTGTTCTCCGGTCCAAAACTAAAGCGAACCGAGCTCTTTGCCTCGCGATCTGAAAGCCCCATCGCTTTCAACACATGTGAAGGCTCGGGGGCCCCTGACAAACAGGCCGAGCCCGACGAAGCACAGATCCCCTCTTGATCCAAAAGAATCAGGAGGGCTTCGGCATCGACTCCTTCAAAGGCCAAATTCGAAGTGTTTGGAAGCCGATTCAGGCGATTCCCGTTCACGGCGACTCCGGGAATCCGAACCAGAACGGAATCCTCAAAGTCATCCCTGAGCTCCCGCACTTTCTCGGTCTCCTCGAGAAACACCCTTTGGAGTCTTTGACAAGCCGCTCCCAGGCCTGCGATGGCTGGAACATTCTCGGTTCCGGCCCTCCGCCCTCTTTCTTGGGAACCGCCAAATAAAAGGGGCCGGAAAGGAGTCCCCTTCCGGATATAAAGAGCCCCACTCCCCTTCGGGCCGCCGAATTTGTGAGCCGATAATGAAAGAAAATCGATAGGAAGCCTCGCGAGCGAAAAGGAGACTTTTCCCACCCCTTGGACGGCGTCCACATGAAAAAGAATTCCTTTCTCGCGAATCACTTGACCGATCTCTTCGATGGGAAAAATGACACCGGTTTCATTGTTGGCCATCATCACCGAAACCAGGGCCGTATCCTCGGTGAGAGATTCTCTTAATCTTTCTTGATCGAGCTCCCCTTCGCGGGAGACGGGAAGGGTGATCGTTTCGATTCCTTCCTCTCGAAGCGCCCGGGCTGTTTTCAAGATTGAGGAATGTTCTACTGCGGTCGTGACGATTCGCCGTTTCCCGGTTCCTTGGGAAACAGCGCTTCGGAGTGCCGCATTATTGCTTTCCGTACCTCCACTGGTGAAGACAATCTCTGACTCCTCGTGGGCCCCCAGAAGCGAAGCCACCTCTCGGCGTGAGCGCCTGAGCTGGCGGGCGACCCGCTCACCCCCCTGGTGAATACTGGAAGGGTTCCCATAGAGTTCCCTCCAAAAGGGCTCCATGGCCTCGAAAACTTCCGGAGGAACAGGTGTGGTCGCGTTGTAGTCTAAGTAAATCATCGAGTTACGAAAAGCGGCTGGCGTAAAACTCGGGGTTATTATGGCACACTCAGGAGGGAAGTCAATCCGGCTCGTGTGAAAAACTTTTTACTCTTTCTCTTTCGATTCGGGAGAATGGCTGTAGTAACTATAGCTTTGATAATAGTATTTATAGGAAACGCCGTAACGTTCCTTTTCGACATCCACACTATTCAGGACAGCGCCGATGATTCGAATTCCGCTTTTTTCCAGGAGTTCCTTCGATTGCCGGATCACATCGCAGGGGGTCTTCGCCGAACGAATCACAAACACGACATGAGTGGTCATGCCTCCCAAGACAAGGCTGTCTCCGATCCCTGTCAGGGGCGGTGCATCAATAATCACTCGGTCAAAACGCTCCCGAGCCTTCCCCAAGAGACTGACCATCCGCTGCGATGCCAAAATTTCAGCCGGGTTGGGAGAAATGGGTCCGCCTAAAACCACCCAAAGATTCTCAATAAAGGTCTCGTGCACCACCGTTTCAAATTCGATCTCACTCGTGAGAAAGTTAGAAAGGCCCGTCAGGTTCTCCATTCGGTAGATCTGATGGGCTCTCGGTCTTCTGAGGTCGGTATCGATGAGGAGTGTCCGGTTTCCGTCTTGGGCCAGGGAAATTGCGATGTTGTGAGCGATGAAGGATTTCCCTTCGCCGGGGATCGAGCTGGTGAAGACCAAATTTTTCAAGGTCTCCGCCGGGGCTGAGAAATTGATGGCAACACGCAGGTACCGAAAAGACTCAGCCACGGGGGACCGGCGCTGATAATGGGTGATTAAAAAACGCTCCTCCTCGGGCATCTCAAAGCCCTTAATCAGGGGGATCGGTCCCAGGAAGGGAAGGTTGATTCCTTTCCGACGAAGGTCGTCGGGGGAGTGGACGGTGTCGTCAAAATAATCCCAAAGAAAAATAAAGAGGAGGACCGCCACAGACTCAATTCCCACCCAAGCCAAGACCATTTTCGAGCGAGGGGGACCGCTGGGACTCCTCGGAAGATTGGCTTCTTCGACAATGCGGGCGGTGGAAACCTGGAGCTTTCCGGTGGCCTGCTGCTTCAGGGTCTCTATGACCCTCTGTCTTTCCGCCTCGATGCTCTGCTTGAGAAAGCGCAGGCTTGCCTCGGCCTTCACGACGAAAGGATGTTTTTCCCGATACTGCTTCAGCAGGGTTGTGAGTTCCGCTTCCAGGGCCGTCCTCCGTTCTTCGAGGGACCGGATCGTGGGGTCCGTCTGTACGGAGGGAAGTGTTTTCAACAGTTCCTCACGCGTCAGCTGCTTCATTTTTCCAAAGGGATCTTCGACCGTAAAAGTCGCTTTTCCTTCTTCCGGAAACCAGGTAAAGATCTCCCTGGAGAAATAGAGCATGTCTTCGAAATTCTTCCGGATATAAGCCCTCGCGGCCGTATTGGACAAGTTCATCGCAAACTGGGGGTCAGAAGAGGTGGCCACGAGATTAAAAAGCCGGCTTCCCCGAATCCGTTCCACGCGGAGGTAGCCCTTGAGCCCATTCACCGCTTCGTCCATCGTGGAAACATGAAAGAAATCGATGAGTTTCATCTCATCCACCACCTGCCGGAGGACCGTGGGTCCACTCATAATCTGCTGCTGGGTCGTGTAGTAATCCTCCATCGTGATGTCCGGCCCCATCACTAACGGGGAGGCCTGTGGGGTCCCCCGAGGCCGTTCGAGGAGGATCTGCGCCGAAGCCTGGTATTGATCGGGAAGCCGGGACACATAGATCGAGGCGATCGTCACTCCCATGATCAGCAAGGTGAGGATCAAGTTGAAGTTCTTCTTGACGAGGGCCAGGTAATACTTGTAATCCGTGGAAGGCTCACCGGTTTCGAAATAAGACGGAGGGGGGTCTGGAGAAATGATTTTGTTGGCCATCAAAAGAAACTCTCACCCACGTGGATCACATCCTCGGGTTCAAGATCGATGTCTTGGACTTTTCCTGAAATGATCGCTTCCGCATTCGCACGGAGCACACGAGTCGCCTCTCCCTCCTTGCGGATGACTTTGATTTTTTTGATATTGGCGACATCACTAAAACCTCCCGCCAGTGAGACAACTTTAAGAAGGGTCAACTTTCCTTCCAAGGGGATCTCGTAACTCCCAGGTTTTTGAACCGCCCCCAAGACCGATACCGATCTCTTCTCTTTTTCGCCGATCATTTCCGCCACCTCGACCACGACCACCGGACTCACCAAATATTCCTCGAGCTGATGGGTGATCTCTTTCTCGGCTTCGGTGACCTGCATTCCCAGGACTTTGATCTTCCCCAAGAGAGAGAGGGTAATCGTCCCCTCGCTCGACACTTCGACGTCCGCCCCCTTAATGAATTCGTCTTCCGGGTAAATTTTGACCTTCAGTCGATCTCCGATTTCCAGCCGGTGGGCCTTTTTCATTTTGACTTTCTCAACGCCCGCCAGTTGGCGTAACTCTGTCGCCGCCTTCTCGGACGGTTGCCCGAAAACTTCAAACCTCCCCATCGACACGAAACCGACCCATCCGATAGCCAGTAAACTCAAGAGGCGTTTCTCCCCGTGCCATGCTGCCTTGGGAACCCGGCACTCCCAGAAACGCCTCCTATTCCTAGAGGGCAACATTGGTAGAAACAAGCCAGGTATGCGACCGAGCTTCATCGCTCTTACGCTCATTTCCAATTCGATGGCGATAAGTATAACTGAAGCGAAGCCGGACCCACCGGGCCAAGTTGTAATCGATGGCCATCTGAAAAGGAAACGTAAAGGTGCGAGAACGGGCGTTGTCGGAACCGGTCTTTTTCGTATTCGTGTGGCTGTGGGAGGGGTTGAATGAAAACTCGGTATTGATCTTGCGATGAGGCCGAAGACGCGTACTCAAACCCCAGGTGTCGGAACTGGTCAGCGTGGTACTCTTCAAAAGGGCGCCGCCGGAAATCGAATCGGAGAGGGAACGCTGAAATGAATTGGAGTAAGAGAGGCGAATACTTGTCTTGCGAGTGGCCTGCCAAATGTATCCCAAATTCGTCAAATACTGTTTGGAGTCAGAGGCCTGCGCGGAGTTAGGATCTTGAAGGGTCCATGAGAAATCGGCGGAAAGAGAAGACTTCGCTGAGAGTTTTCCTGAGTAACCGATTCGGAATATATGAGTGTTCGCATTGCTGGATTCGGTGTGGATCCTCGCCAGACCCTTTCGGTAACTCATCGTAATTTGTGTTTTTTTTGTGGGCTTAAAAATGAGATTCGGGTCCAACTCAAGGCTATCGGTAGTCGTTTCGTCGAAATTCTCGTGGGGGAAATCGGTGCGCGAATAGTTCACTTCGAAATTAAGAGTGAGTTTCGGATGATAGTCGTAACTCAGGGCCGTTCGATGGGAATTCACCCAAGTAATCTTTTTCCCATCGTCAATTCCCTCAACTCGGGAACTCGCCCGGCTCAAACGGTCATTGAGCGAAAGTGTTACTTTCTTCAGGATTTTTCGTCCGAAACGGATCCTCCCTTCCTGAGTGACCGTGTCATTCCCGGGCGTCCTTCCTCTCTTTACGTTATAACGATTACTTTCTCGAAACTCAAATCGAAGATCGGTACGCCGACCGCTCAAGTTCACCTCGGCGGAAGGATTCAGGTTAAAGGTCGTATCTCCCTCCTCATGATGAATGGCTGCGACGTTGGAAGGATTCGAATCATACGTCATATCGAAATCACCTCCAAAGCGGAAACGTCTCTTTTTGGGAAGGCGCAAAAGTTCCTTCTTCAACCGTTTGATCTCCTCAGGGGCAACCTCGGGGAGAGGCGGCGTCACTCTCTCGCCCAACCTTTTTCCTTCTGCGACCGCTATCTCAGTCTCCATGGCTTTTTCTCTTTCCTCCCGATACCGTTCTCCTGGATCGACGCCGGCGAGAACGACCGAATCTGGGCCTTGATTAAGAAAAAAGGCCGTCACAAGTACGGCCCCTGCCACTGCCCGCTGGCCCCTGGCTCGCCTACTCGAGCTCATTCAGCACGAGTAAAATTGTCTCGAAGTCGACTCTTGAGTTCTTGACAAAACCGTGGTACCGGAGAATTCCGCTGTCTCCTCGCCGTTAGAGGCTCCTAGAGGCGCGCCATCACCCGTTTCTCGCCGCCCGCCAGAGCGAGATTGCTCCTTGCCTCAGAGAAATCTGGAAAGACTTCCAGAGCTTGCTTGAATCGGCGCGTTGCCTCTCCTTTCTTTCCCAGAACCCACAGGGCGCACCCTCGATTGTTCAAGATCTTGGCCCAAGTCAGAGGGGCCGGCTTAGGTTTCAGCTTTTCCAACCCGGCCAGGAGTTGATCCGCTTCCTTAAAGCGCTCCGTCACAAAATAGACCCATGCAAGATTAAATCGAGCCGGCAAGTAAGACGGTTGGATTTCCATACCGATCCGATAATACCGTTCCGCATCCGCCAGTTTTCCCTTTTTTTCGTAAACATACCCTAAGACCGTCGCGGTGTATTCATCACGGACGAAGCCATAACCCTTTTCCGCCTCTTCACTGGCCTGATCTAAAAAGCCGCGGATCAGGTAAATGCTGGCAAGAGCGCTGTGGGCCACGCCGTCTCGAGGGAATTTCTTCAGATACCTTTTAAGAATTTCAAGGGCGATTTCGATCCTCCCTTGGAGAAGAGCGCCGATGCCCTCGTCGCGAAGCCCCCTTTCCAAAGCTTCTTCCATGCGTTTTCCGGCCAACAACAATTCTGGAGAGGCTCTGGGAGAAACCTTTGACAGAGTTTGTCGAAGCTCCTGGAGATGTTGGCGGGCCAAGTCGGCATTCCCAATTTCGAAGCTGTAAATTTCGCTTTGCTCTAACTCAGCCAAGGCCTTCCAAGCTGCCTTCGCCGCGCGGCGTGACACTAATTCGTACTGCTCCGCTGCCTCGCGGTATTCCTTTTTTTCATGAAGCACTTCGGCAAGCTGAACGGCCGTCGCCACCGCTAGTTTTTCCTCCATTTGAGGCTCTCTTCCCAACCATTGGAAGAGCTCTTTTCCCCGGTCTAAGTCTCCCTGCCATTTGTAGACCCAGGCTTGATAAAAAACTGCCTTGGCTCGGACCCTTGGGTCCTTGGTCTCAGCAAGCTTCTGTAAGACCGAAAGTGCCCGGTCCACTTGGTAGGTGGCAAGGTAACTCAGAGCGAGTTCCAATCCCCCCTCTTCTGAAAAAATCCGTTCCGGCTCGCTTTTGACCCAGTTCTCAAGTTCGGGGAGCCGCGCCAAACGCTTTTGAATCGTGCTGATCCGAAGTCCCAGGCTCATGGCGAGAGCCTCTTCGCGGGTTCCAGGAAATTCTTCCTCAACCTGCTCCAAGATCCCCTTTGCCTCATCGAAACGTTTCATCTTCAGCAAGACATGCGCCAGAGAAACTTTGACAAAACCACGTTCCGGTCGACCCGGATAGCGATCCAGGAATTCCCGATAATAACCTTCCGCTTCCTGGAGCTTCCAACCTTTCTCCATTCGCTCCGCTGCTTCAAGGATTAAGATCCCCGCTCCCGGAAAAGGGGAGGTCTCTGGAACGGCCCGAAGGCGTCTCCAAAGATAGCTCCCCAGATCCCGCAATCGCTCAAACAGAGACTTGAAGAAATGAAATACGGCGTCGGTCATTCGCAGAAACAGATTCCTTTGGGGTACCTTCCCTTTCAGGACTTCTGCGATATAAACTCCGGCTCGCGTATAACCCGATTTCTCGGCGGCATCGCGAATCGAACGTGTCGCGTGCTCGAGTAAAATTACCGTCTCCAGGTCTGCATTCTCGCGGGTGATTTCTTCGAGCGCCAGGCTCTCGAGGCTGGAACGATAAGCCCGGTTATCGACCTGTGAAGGATGCTCTTTTTCAGTAGCTTCTAAGGCAAGTCTGAGATTCTCCAGGGAATAGTCGAGGGCCAACTGGGCATAAAGGATAAAGGAGAAGGCAAGAATAATAATCAATGCACTGGTGACCAGTATCCCCGCCGCTAATCGGTGCATCCGCCCCTCGCCTTTCTTCTATGCGGTCTGAATGGTTAAAACCACTATTGAATGATAGCTGATGATTAAATTCATCGTCAAGTTGGCTCTCTATGGTCGTTATGCTATACTAACACTTGATGGCAAAACGTGTTAGAAAAACAATTCTCTTTTTCCGAATCGCGTTACGGCTGATCTTTCCCCTCCTTCTCCTTATCCTAGCGTTTACTGCCATCCAACTGACGAATCAACTTTCCTTCCTTAACCAAGTCTACGAAATCCAGAGCCGAATCTCATTACAAAAGATAACGGAACTTCTGATGCGTATTCTGACAGAACCCCGAAATTTTGAACAACCCCTCCTCCTCAGGGCTCGTCTCGAGAACGCAAAAGAGACTCATGGGATCTCTGAACTCCTCATCCTCGATCCCCTCACTCGAGAGATTCTTTACTCCGACAAGAAAGAAGGCTTCGGCTCGAAAGACCTGATCGATATGGAAAGGAGCCTTCTTGATAAAAAAGAGGGAAAATCTCCTCTCTTTTTAATCGACAAGGAAGTCCAGGAACTAAATGCCTTTGTGCCAATAACAAGTCCTGTCCGCCAGCGGGTTTACGTCGCAAAAGTCTCCTTTCCCCTTGGAAACCTCAAGCTCGCCCTCGAAAAATCGATGGGGACTTTGATTTCAATGTTTCTCTTGACCCTTCTCGCTGGGTTTCTGATTGCCGCCGCCCTGTCTCATTCCATTGTGAAACCGATTCAGACGCTCAATCAGGCCACTCGGGATATTCTAAAAGGAAAGCTCGGACAAAAGGTGGCCATTTACACGGGCGATGAGATTGAGGAACTCGCCGAAACCTTCAACCAAATGAGTTTTGCTCTTAAAGAAATGAAAGAACGCGCCGAAGACTCCAATCCCCTCACACAACTGCCGGGCAATCACGGGATCTATCACGAAATTCAGAGGCGAATTTATGAAAAACAGAAATTCGTTTTCTTTCATATCGATATTGACCGCTTCAAGGTCTTTAACGACCACTATGGCCTCGCCCGCGGGGATGACGTCCTCCGCAAGACAGCGAAAATTCTGAGGGAAACCTTGAATGAAAAAGGAGGTACCGAGGACTTCCTGGGCCACCAAGGAGGAGACGATTTCGTGATCCTCACTCAAGGGGGTCGGGCAGCGGCCATTGCGGAGACGGCCATTTACAAATTTGATGAGCTTCTCCGCAGCCTGTACCGCAAGGACGATTACGAGAAGGGTTACATTCTCGAACACGACCGCCGTTCTGTCGAGGGGCAGCCGGAAACGCTAGTCAAATTTCCCCTGATGGCCCTCTCTTTGGCTGGCGTCACGAACGCTCGCCATGATTTTACCGATTACTTTGATCTTCTCTCCCGCTCGGTGGAAGTAAAGAAACGGGTGAAGACCATCCCCCAGAGCTGCTATCTGATTGTGGAATAGATCCCTCCTCTGAAGGATAGAGGCGGGCTTCCATCCAATCAAAGATTCGACGGCTCCATTCCGGCCTTTGTTCGTGTCCCGCGTCAGGGTAGGAAAAAAGGGTCGTCTTGACTCCCCTCTCTTTCAAGACCTCGGCCTGTTGAGCAATTTCCTCAAGCTTAAATTGTGGGTCTCGGCCCCCCTGCACAAAAAGGAGGGGAGGAAAGCCTGCGACATCCGCAGCTTCTGCCCAATGTTCTCCCGTCGGGGAAGCAACCAGGATCACCCCTCTCCAGAAGGAAGGTCTTTTGTTAAGAAGCCACCTCGCCACTAAAGCTCCCGAAGAAACTCCTGCGAGAAGAATTCTCTCACGATCGACCGGATACTTGCGGGCTATCTCTTCGACCAGGAGGTAAAAATTGTCCAGATTGAGCTCCTGGATCGCTGGCGCAACGACGATGACCTTCCGTCGCTTGGCCTCTTTTTCCCAAAGCTCAAAGTAGTGTCGGCTCGTTTCTCCTGTGCCATGAAGCACGAGAAGGAGGGGAAAACGTTGATCGGCCTTCGCAGGTTCAAAAGTCAGTAATTGATACCCAAAACCCTTCGCTTCGCCCTCTAAAAGGGAGGGGCGAGCGCACCCGCTCGCGAGGAGGAGAGAAAGGAGGAGTACGACTCGGGAGAATGCCGACACTTCTCAGTCCCGCCGAAAATCTCTGCGGAGCACCCCCAAGCTCGCCCCCATATAAATGTAAACCAACATGGCAATTGAAAACTGCTGCATCAGGTGATTAAAAGTGGAGTGAATCAGAATCATCACGATCGCGCTAAAAAGAGACAGGCCCGCCATAAATTGAAACCGGCTCTCGGTTCCCCAAAGCCCGCGCACCACTTCGAAAAAATAGGCCGAAAGAAAAAAGAAATAGAGAAAGGCTCCCATCCCCTCTTCTGCGAGGACCTGAAGGTAGTGGCACATGGCTCGGACCTTGGCCATGTAAAAAGATTCTGAACCGCGAGAGGCATACTTTTCTGAGACAAGGGGGTATCCATCCGTTCCTACGCCCCAGAGGGGGTAATCCCGATAAATCGCAAGGGCCCTTCGCGCCCCTTCTCGGTTCGTGGAAAAACTGGTTCCTCCTTCCACCTCTCGGGTCTCTAGCCGTAAGGTTTGAATTTCTTTCCAAACCGCCGGTAAGTTTCCGGCCCAGACGAGAAAAATGAAAACGGCTGAAAAAACCACACCACTAAAAATCAGTTGTCTCCGAGAAGGAAATTTAATGAGACCGGCCAAGAGATAAAGTAAGAAGCCGATCGAAAAAGAAAGAATCGTCCCACGTGAGAAAAGGAGAACCACCGCAAGCGCCGTCGCTCCCACAAAGGTCGCAAGCAAGCCCAAGGAAAGCCGATTCTTTCCCCCTCGTTGCCGCAAGGAGTAGACGAAAAGACTGGCTGCTGGAAAAAGTCCGAGCGCAATCACGTCACCCGTATAATTGGGATGGCCAAACCGACTCACGACGTACTTTGCAACGAAGGGAGGGGAATAAAAGAGGGGGTGAAAGACCACGCTCCTCCCGTCCCCCAGGGGATAGCCCACATGTCCCCGAATGAGAAGGGGGGGGATGACATTGATCGCCAAAAGGAAGCCGCACCACGAAAGAAGCCACAAGAGACGCTCGACCCGGCTTCTCCGGCTGAAGAGCGTAAGACTCAGCGCAAAAAAACCGAGATAAAAGGACCAGAGGAGCGGGGAGGAGAGGTAGCTGAATAAAAGGACCCTATTCTCTCCGGGATATCGCAGGTTGATCTGCCACACCGCCCAAAGCCAACGAAGGATCCCAAATACAAAAAAGGAAAGGAAGCCAAGGGCAGTAAGGCTTTTAAAAGGATCGAACCTCTTTCGCAAGCAAAGAAAAAAGCTTCCCAAAAGAAACACACCCACCCCCATCCTGGAACGCATTTGGTCGGGATCGTCTAAACCGAGGGTGAGGAAAAAAGAGGCGATGAAAAAGAGGAAGAGAACCTCGAACAGAGAAACGATCCAACCTTTTGAGTCAGCCATTCCACCGGCTCTTCATGAAGCGGTGTTAGACGACTTGAGTGCAGACCAAGGCACTGGGATTCTCAGTGGCGCGAAGGCCACAGAAGCAATCAACCGCTTTCCCTTTCGTACAGGTGGCACAGTTGTATTGATTTAAATCAATACAATTTGTGGCCTTCTCTTGTTCGATGGAGCCTTCTGGAAGACAGGTGGTCGGCTGACATTGGTCGTTTTCCTGCGATTTTTTGCAAGCACAGCACCAGACGGTTGTCCCCCCTTGTCCTCCGCGTTTGAGGCTGGCGTCCCCCTGGCAGACGTAACGACATTGCCTTTGGGTATCCCGCGTCCCATCGCTTCCATTGGCAACACAGCCACCGCCACAGAGAAGAGTGTCATTATCTCTTTCGGGGGTGGCCTCCTGATCTCCACAGCCGCAGTTTCCGCCCTCTAGCTCCGGCGGCGAACAGCGGTAGCAAGTCTTCGGTCTTCTCTCACCTTCTCGCCGTGGGAGGGGGCTCCGCTCTTCGCATTCGTCGGGAAGACATTCTGAGTCTTGCCAACCGGGCCCGAGATCGGAACAATCCACCTTTTCTTTTCTACACGCCGCCGAACAACCGTCTCCTGAAGCGGTATTGCCATCATCGCACTCCTCAACCTCTCCCGGACCGATCCAAGAGTTTCCCAAAATCCCGTCGCCGCAAAAGCCGGCAGGAAGACACTCACACCCCGCCGTGCAGAACCCCTCGCCTCCTCCTATAATAAGACAGATAAGGTTAGGACCCTCCCCGCTTCCTGGATCGCATTCTTCTCCGTTCCCAGGATCCACCACTCCATCCCCGCAGGTGCTCTCACAACCCGGTCCTTCGCAAAACTCTTCGTAGGTCTCTACTCCACAGCATAACTGCAATGGTCCGCCCTCTGGGTCTTTGAGATATTTACGTCTTTCACAAGTTCGACGACAATTGTTGCAAGGCCCACAATCTTCTCTGAACGTAAAGCAATCCTCTTGCCCAAAAGGGGTACAATCAATGCATGACTCCTCGGCTTGGGCAGGGGAGAGCCACCCAAAATAGATCAGGATAAAGCCCCCTAGTAGGAGGAACGCGTGAACCCCGCACCACGGCTTTACAGCCGTGGCATCT
>CAZMFE010000002.1:7080-8300 GCA_964565495.1 uncultured bacterium | reverse complement strand
CCGTTGGCCGCGACCTATAACTCTGAATGTCAGAATCTCCCACCTCCGGAGGACGCTCGGCTGACGGTCTCGGGAGAAGCGAGAAAATCATGAAGGTAATATTGCAAAGGCATGGATTCATGGCGAGAAAAAGGAAAATGGAACTGTCGCTCGATATGAATGAACCCCGCACCACGGCTTTACAGCCGTGGCATCTAGGTTATGACCCTTCGGGAAAGTCTCCCCATTCCTCCACGGGTTTACACCCGTGGCTTCCTGTGGTGCGGGGTGAATCGCCCGCGAGCCCTTTATTTTTAAGTTTCCACTTTCCATCACTTTTTAACTCAACCTCACTTTACGTCATAACATATGTAGACAATTGCAATTGGTGCATACCTGCCCGCACTGGGGACAACAGTCGACGGGATCGCTCAGGCACAAGGAACTCCCCATGTCGCAGAGCTCGCCGGGATCGAGACAGCCATTCCCGCACTGAGCCCCGGGCGTGCAATCTTCGCACAAGCTCCTCCCTCCCGCACCGCAGGCGCAGACATCGCACGGGGTACATACCCCGCCTTGACAGGTGAAGGGACAACGCTTCCCCTCTCCGCAGAGGATCGGCCGGCCGCCCCACCAATTCGGAGGACACCAAGGGCAACCCGACTTTCTATCGACCACTTCGCAGGAACTCCATCCGCAGATTTTGCCGTCGTCATTCTGAGGCTCGCATTCTCCGGTTTGGAGATTGCACCGGTCGATCGTACACTCGTTTGCGTCGTCGCAATCTGAATCTCCGGTGCATCCTGCGCCCGGCCCTTCCAAAGTACAGTCAGCAGAACAACCGTCGCCCTCTTGAGTGTTGCCGTCGTCGCATTCCTCACCCGGTTCGAGGACTCCGTTGCCGCATCGGGGGCCTTCGGGTGGCTCGGCCTGAGGCCTGCATTGACAATTACTCTGACAAACGGGCTGCACACAATTTCCGTTTTCGTCGCACACGGGCGGACAATCAACTCCGCCGGGATCACACTGCTCTCCTTCATCAAGTTGTCCATTGCCACAGGCTCCAGGGCCTGGAACTAACGGCTCAGGCATAAATGAAGCAACGCATCGACAATTCTGACAGAACCGGCCCGGAGGACAAGGGCCGAGGCCGAGTTCTCCGCATTCCTCTCCGGGATCGGGCTCTCCATCCCCGCATTGGGGAGGGCCGGGAGGACCCGGAGGGGGGACAGAGCATTGAC
>CAZMFE010000002.1:0-6980 GCA_964565495.1 uncultured bacterium | reverse complement strand
CACCTTCATCGATTTCACCATCCCCGCATTGGGGAGGGCCGGGAGGACCCGGAGGGGGGACAGAGCATTGACAGTTCTGACAAAGCCGGCCCGGAGGACAAGGGCCGAGGCCGGGTTCGCCGCATTCCTCTCCGGGATCGGGCTCTCCATCCCCGCATTGGGGAGGCAGTTCAGGACCTGGAACTGGAAGAGAGACGCAGTCGCAGTTCTCGCATCGTTTTCCCGCCGGACAGGCAGGAAGGAGAGGTTCTCCGCACATTTCACCTTCATCGATTTCACCATCCCCGCATTGGGGAGGGCCGGGAGGACCCGGAGGTGGAGGTGTCCCGATTTGACATTGGCAGTTGTCGCAAACTTGCCCCACGGGACATTGCGGGGCTCCGGGTTCGCTACATTCCTCCGGAGGACAGAAGAGGCCGTCGGCGCATCTCTCTCCTCTACAAGTACGGCTGCAACCGTCACAGTTCTCTCGATTCCCGTCGTCGCATTCTTCTCCTGCTTCGATCTCGCGATTGCCACAGATAGAACCGGGAGGAAACGGAAGGGGTTCACAAAGACAGGTGGCATCATTGCAAGCCTCGCCTACCTGGCAGTGATCAAAGCCTGGAGGATCACATTGTTCAGCCGGATCCTGGAGGCTATTGCCGCAGAATCTAAGATCGACGCAAAGACACTCCTCTCCATTACAGACCCCTTCCTCAAGACAAAAGAGACCCGGCTCGTTACACTCCTCTCCAGTGTCCGCCACGTCGTTACCGCAAAAGAGGCGTCTCTGGTGGATGTCAAGGACGGCTGGAAAATCGTCCCGTTTGGTCTTCGGTGTCGGAAAGATCGTCGGAGCAAGTATCGTCGGTGAGGGCTCCCTTTTTTCGGTCTGCTTTTCTTCGGCAGAAAGAGGGGGAGGAGAAGAAATAAAAAAAACGCTTAGGAAGAGGACGGAAAAAAGAGTGAATTTTCTCACGTCTCAATCCCCCCCCGCTTCCTGGCGGCATTCGAAGCTGCATCCATCCCCCTCGACTCGATTCCGGTCATCACATTCTTCAGGAGGTTCCACGACTCCATTCCCACAGACCGCTCGGACGATGCAGACACAGCGGACACAAATCTCTCTTGGCGGACACGGGGAAAGAGACGGTTCGCCGCATTGTTCCCCCCCATCGACCTTTCCATCTCCACAGGAGGCGGATTTACAAATACAACGTTCGCAAAATTGTCCCACGGCGCACGGCCCAAGCCCCGGCTCGCCGCATTCTTCCCGATCATCCTTTTCCCCGTCACCACAACGAGATCTCCCCACACAAACACACTGGCGACAAACCTCTCCGATCCGGCTGCAACCCAAAGCCGGTTCTCCGCATTCTTCACCCGAATCCGGCACACCGTTGCCACAGAGGAGGGGTTCCCGACAAAGGCATTTGTTGCAGACTTCACCTGCCTGACACCGGAGTCCCGGCTCGCCGCACCCCTCTCCCGCCTCGACGATGTTATTCCCACAGCGCTTCCCCCCGACGCAGAGACAGCCTTTGCAGATCTCCCTTCGTTGGCACTGAAGTCCCGGCTCGCCGCACTCTTCGCCGGGATCTCGAAGTTGATTGCCGCACCGACTCGGGTCCAGACAGACGCAACGGGTGCAGATCTCCCCTTGGGAACAATTGAGACCGGGCTCTCCGCATTGCTCCTCCGCTTCTACTTTCCCATCTCCGCAGGAACTGCCTCGACTCACGCAACCGCATCCCAAACAGATAGTTCCCGTTTCGCATTGAAGACCGGGTTCGCCGCACTCCTCGTCTTTCTCTGCGCGTCCATTCCCGCAGACCGACCCTCCCTCACAAATGCAATTCTCACAAGCGGCTCCCCGTCCGCAAAAAAGCCCAGGTTCTCCGCACTCCTCTCCAGAATCTCCTTTTCCATTTCCACAAAGGAGGGGATCCAAACAAACACAGCGGTTACAGACCTTTCCCAGAGAACATTCGAGACCGGGCTCTCCGCACTGCTCACCGTAATCCGCCCTGCCATCGCCGCACGAGGCTCCTCCCACACAGATGCAGCCATGACAAACCTTACCCCGAGGACAGACCAGATTGAACTCGCCGCATTCCTCTCCCAAATCAATCGAATGATTGCCGCAGAGCTGGGGATTCAGACAAAGGCAATTTCGACAGACGTGGTCCCGAGGACATTCTCGCCCCGGTTCTCCGCACTGCTCGTCGGCTTCCGCCCGCCCATTCCCACAGACCGGTCTCGCTTGACATTGACATCTCGCACAAACCTTCCCTGAAGGACAGCCAGGAGGAATCCCCCTTTCACATTCCTCACCCCCCTCGACCCGAAAATTACCGCAGATGCCTTCACTCACACAAGCACAGCTGCGGCAGACACTTCCGCTCGGGCAATAAAGTCCAGGTTCTCCGCATTCTTCCCCTTGGTCGTGCTTTTGGTTGCCGCAAAGATCCTCGCCTTCTTGAGCCAAAAGAGAAGATGAAAGAAAAAATGAGGAGAGAGCGAAAGCGAGGAGGAGAGAGCGGGCGGAAAGACGCTGGAAAATCAAGAGGGCAAGGCCAAGGAGAGGCGAAAGATGGGAATCGGCCGATATCTTTGAAAAGCTAGTTTCCCGAGTCTTTCTCTCTCCGGTTTCCTGACAGGGCATTGAATAATCGGCATCCTCCCCGAAATGCGGCTATTTAAAGATTATCCTCTGAAGTTAAAAGAGTCAAAGAAATTTGTTTAATATAATTTACTATAATTTGATAAGAATTGATATATTATCCTACTCATAGATATTGATTATTCTATATATCCATAAAAAATGAAGCTTGTCTGTTGTTTCTCAGAAGCCTGGATTTTAAAACTAAAACGAGACTTTCTCTGCAAAAAATAAGGAAGGGTCAAGTCAAATGACTTTTCCTTCCAGTCCCTGGTATTCACTTGGGCATCGAAAAGTTTTTTCTTCCCAATCCAGGCTTCGAAGTAAACCGGCGTCGCCCTCCTCCCGTGGGAGAAATCGGAATCTCCCAGAGCGAAAAAGATCCGCAAACGCTTGCCCACAGGGACCGATGAAAAGACGAGAGTGGTGTCAAGATCTCTCCAGGGTTGAAACCAAATGGCCGCCCGGGTCTTCCCCTCCACGGCAACAACTTCAGTGGTGTAGATAGCCATTAAAGCCGGAAGGCCTTCGAAATGAAATCGGTCGCCTTTCCACTCTCCCGTAAAACTTTGCCCCTCTCCCTGCCGGACCGCCTGAGCATACGGAAGTCCCTGCAGGAACGAAAAAATAATCTCTCTGGGGGGCCTCTCCGCAGCTCGAGCGGGAAGCGGTGGGAGGAGTAAAAAAAGCATGAGGACGAGAGGAAAGTTCCAACATCGGAAAAGGATCGGAGAACGCTGTCCCCTTCCTTTCCCCAGCCAAAGGAGGGCGAGCGCCAGAATGAGTAAGCCGGCAATTCCATCATAGAGGTCTTTGCTGCCCGACAGCATTCCCATCTTCTGAGAAAGTTCGGGCAGAAATCTCCGGTTGAGTTTCAATGTAAAAACCGCCCCAGCATGAACTCCGATGGCCGGAAAAAGAGAACCGGTTCGAAGAAAGACAAATGAGAGAAGAAGACCAAAGAGAAAAAGTCCGAAAAGAGCGGGGAGGATTTCGGGCCGAAACCAGGTGAGGACCACCGCTCCGAGAATCCGAAAACTATCCGCCGCCGTGGGCTCGGGCCCGAGGAGAGGCCCGCCTTTCGGAAAGAAATGAACTAAGGCGTAAATCAAATTGGTAACAATCAGGCCCGCCTTTCTCGTCCAAAGTTCCGTCAGAGTGAGAAACAAAAATCCCCGAAAGAAAAACTCCTCAAGGGTCCCAATGAGGAATCCGGCACCCAGGCCTTTGAGGAAGAACCCGACCCAATGTCCCCAGTCCGTCTCCTGGACATGCCAGAACCGAGCCCCCAGGCCAAGCTGAACCAGGGTGATTGTCCCCGCAAGGAAAATCCCGCTCAAGAAACCTGCCGCCAGGAGCCGAAAGCTTTCCTTCCGCCACCCCAGACCTACCTGACTCAGGCTTTCCCGACGCGCCCGGAGGAACCCGAAGACCAAGGCCAGGGTTCCTACCATTATTAATCGGCGCAAAATCCTATCGAATTTAAAGGGAAGGAAGGTGTGAAGCCACGGCGCTAAAAAGGCGCTCACGATCAGAACCCCCAGAAATCCGATCAAAAATCTGAGAACGTGCCTGGTAATCTCTCTCATGCAAAGCTCTTCACTTAAGCTTGAGGGTCAGTTCGAGTTCGACGGCGGCGTTGAGAGGGAGACTTGCCACCCCGACCGAGGTCCGCGCATGTCTCCCCTTTTCCCCAAAAAGTTCGACCAAAAGCTCTGAGGCGCCGTTCATCACTTCACTTTGATCAAAAAACTCAGGCGCGGACTGAACAAACCCTGCCATCCGAACAATCCGCTCGAGCTTCTCCAGTCCAATCTCTCCTTGCACCAGACTCACCGCCTGAAGCGCAGCCCACTGGGCGGCTCGCTTTCCCTCCTCAAGGGTGAGCTCACGGCCCAACTTCCCCACAATCAGACGTCCCTGGGCATCCTTGGAAATCTGTCCGCTGAGATAGGCAAAACCGCCGGCAAGAATGACAGGCCGATACACCCCCGCCGGCTCCGGGGGAGGAGGAAGGGCAAGGCCCAGACGGCGGCACGCCTCTTTGAGGGTCTCCGGGGAGGTCATTTCTCGGCCAAGATCAAAGTAGCGAGGCCAAAACTAAAAGGAAAGATTGAGACCCCTTTAAATCCCGAGGATTCCAGCTCGCGCTGAATTTCTGGGGGAGAGAAAAACGTCTGTATCGATTCCGAAAGAAAGCGGTAGGCCTTCGGCTCCCTCGAGAGCATCCCTCCCACAAGCGGAAGATAACACTTGAGGTAGGGGGCATAAAGAATTCGTGGAAGGCCCGACGGACGAGTCAGACAAAGGAAAGCCGCCTTCCCCCCGGGGGTGAGGACGCGGCGGACTTCCCCAAAAAAATGCGGGAGATCTTTGACGCTTCGAAGGGTGAAACTGGAAATGACCAAATCGAAAGATTCCGCCTCAAAGGGGAGGTCGTGGATATCGGCCTGAATCAGCTGGCACCGTAAGCCAAGACGAGCCCGCGCCCGTTTCAACATCTCGCGAGCGAAATCCACTCCGACCGCCCGCTCCCAACTTTTTTCTCCGAGGAATCGTTCGAGAAATTTCCCCGTCCCGACCCCGAGATCGAGAATGGCGCCCCTTTTTCCTCCCCCCTCGAGAATCTGGCGGGCCGCCTTTTTTCTCCACGCCTCGTCCCATCGGAAGCTCAACAGGCTATTGATGGAGTCATAACGAAAGGCGATCGATTCAAAGAAACCGCGGATGGCTTCTTTGGGGGGAAAGGCAGGTAAAGCGGGAGGCGGTTCTGGGAAGGACGCGGGTACTCCGAAACGGTTGCCCGAGACCTGTCCCTCTGAGAACCGTCCCCCGTTTTTCAATTGAAGATTTGAAGGATCTCGTAGTTCGTATTTCGTTGAGCGGGAACGAAACCCGCTTCGCGGATCAGGCGAATCAGATCTTCTTTTCGCGTCTGTGACGCATTGATCCCCGTGGGTTCCAGTACCTTGTCCTCGAGCAGGGTTCCTCCCATGTCATTGGCGCCAAAGGCGAGCGCCGCCTGTCCGATTTTGATCCCCTCGGTGAGCCAGCCCGACTGGATATTCTCAAAATTGTCAAGAAAGAGGCGGCTCACCGCCAGTGTCTTCAGATAATCTTGGCCTCCGGCGGGACGGATTTGACTCATCCGCGGCGTCCCGTGTGGAGAAAGGGTCCAGCCGATGAAGGCGCGGAAACCGCGGGTCTCATCCTGCAGGGCGCGGAGCCTTTCGAGGTGTAAGATCCTCTCTTCGAGGGTCTCAAGGTGTCCGAAGACCATGGTGGCTGTGGAACGAAGGCCGACTTCATGGGCCGTTCGCATAAACTGAATCCAGCCGTCGGAATCGATCTTCTTGGGACTGATTTTATCGCGGACCCGCTCGACCAGGATCTCAGCCCCTCCTCCCGGAATCGAGTTGAGACCCGCCTCTTTCAACTGGAGAAGGACTTCACGGAGGGGAAGCCGTTCTTTCTTAGCGACAAAATCGATCTCGACCACAGAGAAGGAATGAATCTGAATTTGAGGGAATTCCCTATGGATCGTCCGGATCATTCCGAGGTAAAAATCAAGTGGAAGCTTCGGGTTCACTCCTCCTTGAATCAGCACCTGAGTTCCCCCGAGCTCGGCCAATTCGGCCACCTTTCTCAAAATCTCTTCCATCGAAAGCGTGTAGGCCTCGGCGTCTTGAGGCCGGCGGTAAAAGGCGCAAAAATCGCAGTCGACAAGGCAGGCGTTTGTGTAACTGATATTGCGATCCACAACGAAAGTCCGGAGGGGCCCGGGGTGAAGTTCGCGTGTCAAGCGGTCAGCCGCCTTTCCCAGGCGCAGGAGATCGCAGGAAAAGAGTCCGACCCCCTCTTCAACCGAAAGCCTCTCCCCCGCGAGCCGCTTGGCTAAAATTTCGTCATAACGGTCCATTTTCAGATTTCAATGAACTCCAATTTTCTCAGCTGCGGAGAAACGCCCAGCCGGTGAGCGAACTGGAAAAAAAGTTCGAGGCCGTGGCGCATCGACCGATCCAAACTATAATTCAGATTAAAAAGGTAACCGAAGACCGTCGGAAATCTCTCATCCGCAAGGGTCAACCCCAGTCCCTCCCGAAGAAGCCTCTCCAAGTCCTCGAGGTTCCGTTCCAAATTTGACTTCAATCTCCGGTACAAACGATGGACTTCTTTCGGATGCTCCTCATAAAGACTTCGGCGGACGGCCCACAGAGAAAAACAGAAAGGAAGTCCGGTCCAATCCCACCAGGCCTCGCTCAAGTCCGTCTTGAAAACAAACTCTTTCGGTCGAAAAAAAAGGGCGTCATCCCCGATCACGAGGCACCCTTTGGAG
>CAZMFE010000001.1:23727-30807 GCA_964565495.1 uncultured bacterium | reverse complement strand
GGGTAGCGACGTTCGGAATGGATAAGCGCTGAAAGCATCTAAGCGCCAAGCCGTCTCCAAGATAAGGATTCCCAACTCCTAAGGAGTCGAGAAGGCACCTCGAAGACGACGAGGTTGATAGGCGGGAGGTGGAAGCCCCGTAAGGGGTGGAGCTCACCCGTACTAATCGGCCGTTCGGCTTGACAGTTGTTCTCATCTTGTTCTGCTGAGACTGATTTCAGTTTGTCTTTATCCTTTTCTCGGTGACCATACCGGAGGGGCCACACCCGTTCCCATTCCGAACACGGCCGTTAAGCCCTCCAGGGCCGATGGTACTGCCTGGGTAACTGGGTGGGAGAGTAGGTCGTCGCCGGGTTAATTTTAAAAAAGCCGGCAGGAAAGCAGCTTTCTTTCTCTGCCGGCTTTTTCATTCATGGAGTCTTCATCTGGTCTCTGGTAGGATAGAGAAGTTTCAAAAATGATCCACAAACTCAATCTTCTCATTGGCGGTATTTTTATTCAGATCCAGAGTCCCTATCCCAACGAAGAGCCGCGCCCTGCTCACTTCAGGAAGAATATCGCCCGTTTTTTTGTTCCGCCATCCCCGGGCAAGCCCGAGATTCGGATTCAGATCGAGCGGCTGAAGCGCCCCTTTCCTTTTCCGTCGAAGTCGACGGTGTTTCAAACCGTCAGAGACCACCCCTCCTTTTCTCGCAGCCGTCGGGTGATCTGGAAGTTGGCGAAAAAGGGGGATTGTTATATTTTGGCGGGAAATTATTGGGGAAAGGGGATCGCGTCAGAAGTTTCGGAGGATTTCGGGGAGGCGACTGTCTTCCTCAACGGACAAAAAGAGCTTCAGGAAACCCTGAGAATCAGTGACATCACCCACGATTTTTTGCAGATCCTTTTGATCCATTACCTGGCCCAAAAGGAGAAAGGAATCCTCCTCCATGCGACAGGGGTTGGGGACGGGCGAAAAGGATTTCTATTCTATGGCCCCACGCGATCGGGAAAAACGACCTTGGCCAGGCTCTGGCGCCGCCATACGCCGGCGCACATCTTAGGGGATGACCGGATCCTTGTCCGAAGAGAGGAGAAACAATTTTTCATTCATGCCACTCCCTGGAGCGGCGAATTCAAAGAGTATTGTGAGAGAGAGCAAACCTTCGCCGAATTGAGCCGGGCTTTTTTTCTCCAAGGTCATTCTCCCAGCAATCGATCTCAACCCCTTTCGGCGAGAGAACGGTTTGAATCCCTTTTTCCCCAATGCTTTCTTCCCTTCTGGAATCGCCCCGCGGTCGACTTCGTGAGCCGCTTTTTGGCGGATTTGTCAGCCGCCGTGCCCATTGAAGGTTTGGAATTCAAAGATGATGAGAAGGTCATCGATTATGTTCGAAGCCTCTCCCAACAAAAAACCCGAAGAGCTGCCCTGCCAGTCTGAACCGTACGGTCGTTTCTGCCAGACCCTCGATCCCGCCGTCCCTTGTTGTGGACCTCTCGAACAAATTCCCCATTCCCCGAAACAGGGAATTTTTTCCTTCCCCGGCGAGATGGGCTTGAAGGAACTTTTTGAGATTCGGCACGAGCTGACGAAAGGAGGTTTTTTTAAGTTCCGCAATACGAGCGACTGCATGTTTCCTACCCTCAAGCGAGGAGACCTGTTAAAGGTGGAGCCCGCCACGGTCCGGGAAATGAAGGTGGGAGACATTGCGGTGTTCAGAAACGGGGACCTTTTTTACAGCCATCGAGTGATCAATAAACGGGAGCCCGATCACATTCCCGTGATCGTGACAGGAACCGACACCGCCGCGGTCCAAGAGCAGGCAGATTTTGATGTCGCCGATGAGAATCTGGTAGGAAGGGTGGTCCAGGTCGAGCGGCGGGGCCGTTTTTTAAGTCCGGCGCGAAAGAAACCCGGCCTCGGAGAAAAAATCAGTTACTCCCTTTTTCAAACCGGGTGGGGTCTGGAGCGAAAAAAAAGGGCCTTTCTCATTTCCTTGTTGGAACACCTTCAATCCCTTCCCCTCTACCGAAGCCTTGGAAGGAGGGCGAGCGACCCTTTTCGGAGGAAGGCCGCTTTTCATCTCCTTCTTCCGGTCCATCCACACGTGGAAGGTAAGTTTTTACAAAAGATTCCCCTTGATCAGTGGGAGGTCCAGGAATTAAACTACCCCCATCTGCATTGGATAGTAACCTACGAAGACCGAAAGATCGGCTTCTTGAGTCTCATCCGGCGGCCTGAGATTTGTCCTTTCGGAGGATGGTGGATCAGCGCCTTTTATATTCGGTTCCGCTTTCGGGGTTTAGGCTTCGGCATGCTTCTCATGCGTCGATTCGAAAAATGGGTCCGCCAAAAAAGGGTCATGGAGTCGGTTCGGATTTCCTTTCCTTCCAGCGACCTCGAAGCCCATTCCTTTCTTTTCAAAATGGGTTTCCGAAGTGAGGCTCAAAAAGACCATCTTCGGATCCTGAAAAAACAATTCTAAATGGCAATTCTCACAGGAAACGCCGACCTTTTTCGGGCTCGATTGCATCAAGGGTCCTTAAAAAACCGTCTTCCGGTGCGGGCCATGTTCGAACTGACTTACCGGTGCAATTTTTCCTGCCTCCATTGTTACAATTCCGACGCCCAGAAAGCGACCCGGCCGGCGGAGGAGCTCACGACCCAAGAAATTTTTGAAATCATCGACCAAATCAAAGAAATCGGGTGTTATGTGCTGGGGTTCACCGGCGGGGAAGTTTTCGTCCGTCCGGAGGCAATGGAGATTTTTCATTACGCGAAACGCTCCGGCTTCCAGGTGCTGATCTATACGAATGGGTATTTGATCGACGAGAGGGTGGCCGATCAGCTCCAAGAGCTCGGTCCCAACAAAGTCGATATCTCCATTCACGGATTCACCCGAGGAACTTTCGAGAAGATCACTCAACTGCCCGGTTCGCAGGAAAGGGTTTTTCGGGCCATTGACCTTTTGACTCAAAGGGGAATTCCGGTGGGGATCAAATCCAACCTTTTTGAGTTCAATAAAGACGAGCTTCGCCAAGTCAAGGAATTCGCATCCTCTAGAGGGGCCTCCTATCGCTGGAGTCCTCGTTTTTTCGCCCGCAATGACGGCTCCATGGATCCTTATCAATATCAACTCACAGAAGAAAAGGTGAGCCAAGTGGCTGAAGGGCTCGGCCAGACTCCCCAGATCAACGAGGGGAAAGAAGAAGCGCCGAGAAAAAGGGCGGGATGGGCTCGAGGGGAAAAGTTATTTAGCTGCGGCTTCGGATATACCGACTTGGTCATCAATCCTTTCGGCGAGGTGAAGCTTTGTTTGGAACTGGGGGAGCCCCGCTTCAAAGTCAAGGGGAGTTCCCTCCGAGCTTCCTGGCAAGAGGCCGTCGATTTTGTGGATCGGGAGATCACGGCCGCCTTGGAACAACGGGAACCCTGCGAGCTGAGGCCTTATTGCGACTGTTGCCCGGTGCAGGCCTATTTGGCCACGGGGAATTTTGCTGCCTGCGACCCCACAGAGCGAAGGCGTGCGGAGATAAGGAAGAAGAGGCTGGAGGAGATAGAACCAAGTACTGTTTTATGAAGGAAAGGGTTTTCGAAAAGCGTCCAGATTTTTCCCCGATCCGGCAAAGGCCGTGGATCGAAATGGAAATTGCGCGGATCCGATTGGATCCCACGGTGGATCTATTTGACCTCCCGTCATTTTCGCATACCGCGAAGGGTAAGGAGGCCGATTTCTCTGGACCCAAAAAGGGAGGTTGCAGCTCCTGCCCCACGGGATGTCATTAGAGAGAAAATAAGGAGGACGACATTGATGTTCGATGCGCAAGTTTATCGTAAGAATCCAGACGTGGTCACCCGAGAGATCGGAGGAGAGACGATTTTGATCCCTCTTTTCCATTCCTCCGAGGACCTCAATTACATCTACACCTTAAATGAAACTGCCGCCCGTTTTTGGAGTTTAATTGATGGCGAGAAATCCGTTGAGGAAATCCAAAAAGGGCTTTTGGAGGAATATGAAATAGATCCGTCCGTCTTGAACCGGAACGTCGAGGAGCTTGTGAAAGACCTGACTTCTATTTCGGCGTTGATTCCCAAGCAGCCGGTGGATGCCCTTCAATGAAAGAAATTGCAGCGAATGATTTTTTCAAGAAATTTAATTATTTGGAGGAGAATCACACTCGTTTCCCTCTGATCGGCCAGTGGGAGCTCACGTATCGGTGCAATTTAAAGTGCGTGATGTGTTACACCGATTGTTTCAACACCCCTGAAGCCATTCCCAAGGAGCTCTCCACCGAGGAGATCTTCCGGATCATGGAAGAAATCCAGGAAGCGGGAGGTCTGAGCCTGACATTGACCGGCGGGGAGCCTCTGGCGCGCAGGGATTTTCCCGAGATTTACCGTCACGCGGCCCACCTCGGATTTTTGGTCTCTATTTATAGTAACGGGACCCTGATCACGCGAGAAATCGTTGACCTCTGGCTGTAGTATCGCCCAGAAATGGTTGAAATCTCCATGCACGGACTGGGTGAGCGTTTCGATGAAGTGACCGCGGTGAAAGGCTCATTTGAAAGATGCCTCCAAGGAGTCCGGCGCCTCCTCGAGAGCGGCATCCCCGTCACCTTGAAAACCGTTGGGATGACGATTAACAAGGACCAGGTTCTCCAAATTAAGGGGTACGCTGAATCGCTTGGAGTCGAGCGCTGGTACATGGGCGAAGACATTCGGCCGGCCCTGGACGGCTCCACTCATCCTTTTCGGTTTCAGCTTTGCGAAGAGGAGTTCCTTGAAATGGAGAAAAACGACCTCCGTATCTTGAAGGAACACGAAGAAAAAAAGAGAAGGTCCTTCGAGGAGTTCCAGGAGAGACATGAAAACCCTTTGAAAAACCGGTGTGGGAGCGTCACCAAATACCACATTGATCCCTACGGCCGGCTCTCCCTTTGCTCCAACAATCGGCTCCGCCTGTATGACTTGAGGACCGGATCCTTTCGAGAAGGATTCTTTGAGGCGCTTTCCGAGTTTCCCTGTCCCAAAAAGCCGGCGTCGAATCCCGGTTCCTTTAAAGAGACTCCTTCTTTAATCCCCACGGCCCCATGAAAGAAGCAACCCTCAAAAACTTCACGAAACGTCTCTCCCAAAGAACCTGTGAGGGGCGGAAGCTTTTCAGCGTAATGTTTGAGCTCAACTGGCGTTGCAATCTCGACTGTCTTTTTTGTTATCTCACTTATGCCGAGCGCGCCACCGGCCCTTCACAGAAGCCGGAGATGACCACCGAACAAATCTCTGAGATCCTTCGCCAGTTGGCCGAGGAGGGCTGTTACCGTGTGGCCTTTACTGGAGGAGAGATTTTCCTTAGAAAGGACCTCTACGAAATCATTGCGTGTGCGAGGCGCTTCGGCCTCGAAGTCACTCTTCTCACCAGCGGCTCTTTGATCGACGAAGCGGCGGTTCAAAAGTTGAAGGAGTTGGGTGTCCGCCGGTGCTCCCTCTCTTTTCACGCGATGGACGAGGAAATCTTTGACCAGGTCACTCAGCGCAAAGGCTCCTACCGCAAAGTGCGCCGCGCCGTCGAACTCCTTCTGGCAGCGAACATCGAAGTGGAACTCAAAACATTAGGAACCACCCTCAACAAGGAAGAAATCATCAAAGTCAATGAGTAGGCAAGAAGCCTCGGGATCCTTCACCGTTTCGACGGCGAAGTGGTAACCCGCAATGATGGAGACTCGGCGCCGCTTGCCTGGTCCCTGGAGCCGGAGGAAACCCAGGTAATCCGCAGGACGGTTCATCGGGAAATTTATGAACCTTATGACTGCCGGGGGCATCTCCGGGGCACAAGCAACCCTTCCGAGCGGCTTTCACCGGGGCTTCAAAAGATTTTGAATTGCGGGGTTGGGACGAGTAACGCCTGGATCGATCCTTCCGGGAAGCTCTATCTGTGCTGCAAGATGCAGAGTTTAAAGTACGATATCCTGAAAAGCTCTGTCAGGGAGGCTTGGGAGAAGGTCAAAGGGTTTGTGGATCACTTTTCCGAAGCCGATTATACCGAGCATCAGACGACGCTGGAAACCGTAAAACGCTCCTCAGTCGAGATCGAACAAATCAATCTCAAGTTAAAAGCAAGCGGGATCCTACCCCTTGAAAGATCTTCAAACCCCTTATCCCCCGTCAGTTGCCCCTGTTGAACTGAGTACTTTTTTCGGGGTGATCGGGGTGAAGAAACATTCCATCCGGTTTCGAAAGAGCTTGGAGGAGTCGATCCCTGAAGTCGTCCCCCGGTTTGAGGTCCAAATTTGGCAGGGGACGCTGCGCTTCCTTCTTGAAAAGATTAAACCCACCAATTTGAGTGAATTTCCTACCGCTCCACTCGACGGTGAGTATTATTTCGCAACGCAGAGAAACTTATTATTGCATCGGGCTCAGTGCCTGAAAAACCAACGCTCGGAGTACGTTGTCTCGGGGCCTTGGACCGCAGAAAGATTCCGAGGTTACCACACGGCTCCCGCGGTTTTAGTTTACATGATGCGTCGCCTGAAGTCCGAGCATGTGAAAGAACTCTACTACAGTACCGCGGGTTGGAATCTCGCCTCACAGAGGTGTGCCTTGAGAGCTGGATTTCAGGTGGAAAAGATAAGCTACGAATACTATGCCTTCGGGCGAAGGCTCCGCTTCCGAAGCTGGGTCAAATCCTTTTGCGAGAAAACATTCCGAAGAGGGGGGAGATAGTCTGACTCAGGAACTCAAGCCGTCGAACTGAGTATTCAAACAGGCACCCCCACACTGTGTAGTTCCATCAATCGCATTTCTGTTGGTGCCATCACAACAGCTCAACACCGCCTGCTCCGGTTCAAGCCGGATCCGTGTGATCTCAAAATCGGTCCACTGTCGCTTGGATTGCTTCCGGGACTCCTTGATCATGAAAGGGCACCCTCCTTTCAAAATGGGGAATTAAGATCAAGCGGGTTTTTAGGAAGAGACACCGTCCGCCGTCGGCTCCCCGCAAAGAATATCGCATTGAGTGCCGCCGACTAGGCTTCTTGCCACATTGTCACAACAGCTCAACACCGCCTGCTCCGGTTCAAGCCGGATCCGTGTGATCTCAA
>CAZMFE010000001.1:0-23627 GCA_964565495.1 uncultured bacterium | reverse complement strand
TCACAACAGCTCAACACCGCCTGCTCCGGTTCAAGCCGGATCCGTGTGATCTCAAAATCGGTCCACGGGGCTTTGGAGGTTTTTCTCGATTCCTTCTTCATGGGGAAACTCCCTTCCTTTTAAAGACTTCTTCATTTTACCATCGTCCTCTTCTCTCTCAAAACCTTTTTGTTGGGCGATCCAGAGGGCATAGAATTTCCCTTTCTTTTCAAGAAGCGTTCTCGGGGAACCACACTCGGCAACTCTTCCTTCTTGGAGGAAGAGGAGGTGCTGTGCACGCTGGATCGCCGAGAAGTGGTGAGAAATCACGATCACCGTCCGGCCCAGCATGAGCCGAACCAGGTCTTCTTGAATCGCCTCTTCAGTAAAAAGATCAAGGGAATTCGTGGCCTCATCCAAAATTAAAATTTCAGGGTTCTTTAAAAAAGTCCGGGCGATCGCCAGGCGCTGGAGTTCGCCCCCCGAGAGCATGGTTCCCTTGTCTCCCACGAGCGTTTCATACCCCTGGGCCATCGCAAGGATCCGCTCATGAAGGCGGGCCTTTTTCGCCGCCTCGTGCACTTCCTCAAGCGCTGCCTCCGGCCTTGCGTAGGCGATATTGTGGTAGATCGTGTCGTGGAGGATCATCGTCTCCTGACTCACGAGTCCGATTTTCTCCCGCAGGCTTTTTATGTCAAGGCATCGAAGGTCGACTCCATCCACGAGAATGTTTCCCTTTTGAAACTCGTAAAAGCGGAGGAGGAGTTCCGCCAACGTCGTTTTTCCCGCGCCGGAAGGGCCGACCACGGCCAGGATCTCTCCTTTGGGAAGAGTGAAAGAAACACCTTGGAGGACTTCCTTTTTATCATAGGCCATGGAGACATTTTGAAAAACAAGACCCTCCCTGAGTTCCTGGAACGGAATCCCGTGGTTTTCCCTCTTCGGCTCTGCGGAGGAACGCAGAAGCTCAGCCAGGAGAATCAAGGAGGGAGCGAGCATCATGAATTGGGTGTAACCGGAGGCGATTTGCATGACGACTCGAGCGCCCCGTTGCCAGAGGAGGAGAGACATCAGGAGGGTGACCACCGGATAGGAGTTTTTGGCGGGAAGTACCCACAGGTTCGTGATCAAAAAGAAGGCCAGGGAGAGAGTCACGATCCATTCTTGAAGAGGATGGGCCAACCCCCTGAGGAGGACTGTTTGATTCAACTGTTTTTCGTTCTCTCTCTCCTTTCTTTCGAAACGCTCCCTTTCCCTTTCTTCCGTGCCGGAGGATTTGACCAGTTTGATATTAGAAAGAATGTCGAAGGATCGGGCGCGTTGTTTGAGGCCGTCCTCCAGCGCTTTGCGCGAAAAGACATGCACGAGGCCGCCCGTCCAGCGCGCAAGCCAAGCGGCAGCCAGGATAAAGACGATCGTCAAAAGGGTGAGCCGCCATGATAAAAAAAAGAGAATGACGGTGTAAGAAAAGCCCATGAGGAGACTCGTGAAAGCCGTTCTCCCTATTTGAAGTCCTTGGGAGACAGCGGAGGAGACTTGGTTCAGAAGGGTGCCGAGCTTCCCCGCTGGCTCGCGGTCAAAATAAGACGGGCTCAAATTCACGAGATGCTCGAAAATCCGGATGCGGAGACGAGTCTCCAGAGAGGAAGCCTCCACAGCGGTGACGACCCCCTGGAGGTACTGACAAACCAAACGGGCCGTGATGGCGGCCGAGATGACCAGAATTAATCCGCTGAGTCCCCCGGGCGTTGCCAAGCGATCAGGGCCGCCCAAGAAGGAGACCAGGAGGGAAATTCTCCCCTCCGTTGAAATCCCGCCGGGGGAGAGAATCCCATGCATCACAGGAATCAAGAGGCCGAAACTCGCCGCTTCAAAAAAGGCGGTGGCCGGCGCCAAGAGGAAGCCGAGGAGAAGAAACCCCTTTCTCGGTCGGGAGAGTTTCAGGAGATGGAGGAAGGAGGCGAGAGAATCTTTTATGACGCGAACCCAAACTTTTCCCTGGCCCGGGCAAGCCTCTTTTCCTCAAGCTCTCGGGTGGTGAGCGTTGAAAGCTCGCAAAAATAGTCAATCGGGTCTTCCCTGTTGCCTGTTTCAAGAAGTCCTTTGCCAGGACATTTGACGCAGAGGTGCGTCATGTGGCAGGTCCGGCACTTGGAATCGGTCTGGTATTTCATGGACCGGATTTGGGCAAACATCTTCTTAAATCCTGCGTGGAAATCGTCGCTCGAGCGAAGATCGTAGGAAGGTTCCCGAAGCGTCGTGCAGAAGATCATACGCCCCATCGGATCCACTCGAAACGTGTTGTACCCCGCCCCGCATTTGAAGAGATATTCGCTTGGCTCGGAATAAGGCTCCTGAAATTCCCGCGGTTGGTTGGGGTCCTCCTCAAAATCGAACCTCCCGTATTTTTTCCGGACTTCCAGCACCTCCTCTGGCGCGATGCGGAGTGTAGCGGGATGCCGATCACCATTCAAACGCGCGAAGATCGTCGTGGAGGGGCGGAGTTCCTTTCCCCATCCTTCCAAAAGCTTCTTGAGGTTCTCGAGGTCATGATAATTTTGCTTGCAGACAACCGTCTTGAGTTTTAAAGGAAGTCCGGCGTCCATCACTCGATGCACCCCCTCGAGGAAACGCTTCCAGGATCCTTGGACTCCGGAAATGGCTTCGTAAACTTCTTGGTTGGAGCCCATGATCGTTACTTCGATGCTGAAAGGAGGATTTTTTTTCAAATGTTCCACCGCCCTTTCAGTGAAGAGGAGCCCGCTGGCAAAAATCGTGATAAGGAAACCCTTGGACTTGGCGTAGTCATAGATCTCGAAAAAATCTTTCCGCATCATGGGGTCGCCGCCTGTCAGAAGGAGCCACAGGCATCCTTCGCGGCGCAGGAGGTCCAAGATCCTCTGGATTTCCACAAAGGACATCTGCGGTTGGATATGCTCCGGTGTGTTGTAGCAATCGGTGTAGCAGTAGTCGCAGCGAAGGCAACAGGCAAAGGTGAGTTCCAACTCTCCTACAATGGGAAAGCGGGAAAGTTTTTGATGGACATTCCAACTGAAGTCTTTGTACTGGACTTCTTTCATCGGCGCAGGTTATTTTATCTCTTCAAAGACCAATTTACAACATCAACAAAAAATCATGATCCCCCGAGACCGAATCCGGTTGATGGAAGACCATGAGGAAGCTTATTTTCTCTGGCGGGAAAAGGGATTCAAGCGGAAAATCCTTGTCCATCTGGACGCCCATATCGATTTTAAGTTCCCCTTGTTCAATCCTTCGCTTCGTCAAGATATTTTTGAGGCCCGAAACAAAACGGATCTCATCGCCCGCCTGGAAAGCCATTTGGCGGCAAGAGAGGAGCGTTACCCCCAGGACTGGCAGGTGAATCTCAGTAACTTCATCTACCCCGCCATGCGGGAGGGCCTCGTGGATAGCTTTTATTGGGTGATTCCAGGCCAGAAGCTGTCTCCTCAAACCCCGATCCTCCAGAGGGTCTTTCGGGGGCTTTGGAAAAAGGATCCTTATGGGGACAGGAAATGGGAGAGAAAAGGAGAAGCCATTCACACGAATTTGTACGGGAAACCTGTTTGCGTCTGCACCCTGGAAGGACTTCCTCCCATTGAAGGAGAAACGTTGCTCGACATTGATGTCGACTTTCTCGTGATCCCTTCCCTTCAAGTCTCCGACCCGACCCAAGAGATCGGGAAACGTAAGCCTTGGATCCAACCCCGCGGGCTGCTTTCTCTTTTGATGTCAAAAATTCGTTGTCCTATTTTTACAACCGTCGCCTACTCGGTGAATGGAGGCTATACCCCTCTCCTTTATAAGACTTTGGGAGACCAAATTTATCTTCTCTTGATACGGAAACCAGCGGATTCCGCCCTGTGTGAGAGGCTCGAGGCTCACGAGGAGTTCAAAAAATATGAGGAGGCTTTTCGGAGGAAGAGTTATCGGAGGGCGCAGCAGTTTTATGGGAAGGCCATTCAACACAACCCCTCCTATCGGGTCGAAGATAATAACTATGGACCCTTGTTCTTGATGAGAAAGGAATTTCGAAAAGCTGAAAGGGAATTCCAAAAAATCCTCCGGGTCGATCCAGGCCACCCTCACGCTTGGCGAGGTTTGGGGGAGGTCGCCCTGGCCCGGAGGCGATACGACGCGGCTCAAGGGTATTTCCAAAGGAGCTTGAGGTGCTCGCCGGGTGAGGCCAAATCTCTGCTCGGGCTTGCCAAGGCCGAGTGCGCTCTAAAGAATTGGGAGGAGGCGGAACGACTGGCTCGGGAATATATTGAAAAGAAGTCTTACCACACAACAGGTTTCCTTTTGCTCGCCGAGATTTATCGAAAAACAGGTCAACCGGAGAAGGCCCAACAAGTTTCCCGGAAAGCAGCCCGGTTTGGAGGAAAATCTGCGTCATCCGATCACCTGAGATCTCTCGTATGTCAGTCGTAACTTCCGAATTCATCCATTGCTGGCTCGATCGTTATGAGCACATTGCGCTCGTCAACAGACGTCGGATGGAGGCCTTGCGTGAACTTTTCCAAGAATTCGACCAAAAGGGCGTCGAAGTCCTTCCCCTGAAAGGGATGGATCTTCTTCTGCGCGCGTATCGAGGGTTGGGGCACCGTTCCATGGGAGACATGGATCTTTTGGTGAAAGAAGAGGATCTTGTGAAAATTTCAACCCTTCTTGAGAAAAAGGGTTTCTTTAGGCAAGATCACCGTAGAAGCTTCTTTACGGAAAGCTTTGCGGACGAAGGCGTGGATTATGTTTCAAAAGATTACGGCCTTGACTTGGATATCAGTTGGAATGTCGCGTATCTCGATTCGCCTCGATCTCTTTGGGAGAGACGAGTGCTTCGCGAGACCCCCCTGGGGCCCCGATTGTTTCTTCATCCTGAAGATGCACTTCTTTATCTCCTGGCACACCCCTTCACTTGCCGAGGCAGGATGCGTCCTTATTTCCTCCAAGATATCGAAATCTTGTTGGAGAAAGAAGGAGTTCACATTGATTGGCAGCGATGGTGCCAAGAGGTGGAACGCAGACAGTTACGCGTTCTGATTTATTACGGACTGAAATACGCTCGAGAGAAGGGTCTGACAAGAATTCTCGAAGAGGTCTTTTTGTCCCTTCGTCCCCGGAGCGCCTGGGATCGGTGCCTTGTTTTTTTCTATACTCGAATGGTGACGGAAGAGAACGCGCCCCCAGACTCCTACTTTCTTTCTCTCCTCAGAACGCCGACTCGGCGGGGAAAATTGCAGCTTTTGCGGCGCGCTTTTTTTCCTCCCGATCGCCTGATTCAATTTCGCCGGGGCAAAGTACCTTTCTGGCAGCGCGTTTTGGGGGGGGTGCTGAGGCCCCTTCGCATTCTCGTCAGAAGTTTCTACATTCTGCCCAGAGATTTCCTTCGAGTCTTTCAGCCCCCTCCCCTAACCCGTCGAACAGGAGAGGGCCGGACTGCAGCATCGATTTGAATTTCTCTTGAGAAATGCTATCCTTATAGGAGATTTAGAAGGAATCAAGATGATTCGGACGGTTCTGTACGGAATCCTTTTAGGAATTTTGGGTTATGCCCTCCTCCTCTGGAGGAGGATGACCCTGAGGGAGTTTCGCAAATCTCCTCAAGAATCCCCTAAACTGAACCAACGTTACCGTGCCAGAAGCACCAAAGAGCCGTGGGTCCAAGTTTATGAAACAGCCTCCCCGGACGACGCGCGCCTCATTCAGGCCCGTCTTCAGGAGGAGGAAGTCGAGTGCCTGGTTTACGAGCAGGGGAAGAAGGATATCTACGGAAATCCCCTGAAGGGAATCGGGATCGCTGTCCCAAAATCTTCGGTGCCCTTAGCTCAAAAAATCATCAGCCGGATGCCGGTTTAACCTTGGACCGAATCCAAAAGCAACTCTCTGTATTTTTAGAAAATCGACCGGGGGTTCTTGCGCGCACCTGCGCCATTCTCTCCCAGGCGGGGATCAACATCCTGGCCCTCGCGATTCATGATACGGTCGATAATGCCGTTGTTCGCTTTCTTGTGGATAATCCTACAAAAGCCCTTCTCCTCCTCGAAGAGGAAGAACTTTATGTCATGGAGCAAGAGGTGCTGGTTCTCGAGATTCTGAATCAGAGCGGGGAACTCACCCGCATTTGCCGTTCCCTCGCCGAAGCCGACATCAATATTTCCTACGCCTACTGCACGGCCCGGCCCGATCAACATTCGGGTTGTCTGGTGATCAAGGTTGATCATCCCGAACGGGCCCTTGAGATTCTGACCCGCTAGAGTTTATCTGTGGTCCCCGCCATTTCCATTCAGTCCCTCACCAAATTTTACGGGAGGCTCCAGGCCCTCGGTCAGGTCTCCTTTCAGGTGGAAGAAGGAGATTTCTTTGGGTTTCTCGGTCCCAATGGGGCGGGAAAGACAACGACGATCAGCGTCGTTACCGGGCTCGCCAATTACCAAGCCGGTGAAGTCGAGGTTTTTGGCTATGATGTGCGGCGGGAATATCGGAAGACGCGGGCGCTGATCGGCCTGGTTCCCCAGGAATTTAATTTCGATCCCTTTCTTTCGGCGGAGCAAATCCTTGTTTTTGAAGCCGGTTACTTCGGGTTTCCCCGGCGTGCCGCCCAAAGGCGGGCCGAAGAACTTCTGGCCTCGTTTGATCTTTTGAAGAAGAGAAAAGAGGGGTATAAGCGGCTCTCAGGAGGGATGAAACGCCGCCTCTTGATCGCCCGAGCCCTGATGCATCAGCCGAAGATTTTGGTCCTCGATGAGCCCACCGCCGGCATCGATTTGGAACTCCGACACCGAATGTGGGAGTTTCTGAGGCGGATTAATCGGGAAGGGACCACGGTTTTTTTAACGACCCATTACATCGAGGAGGCCGAGAAGCTGTGTAACCGGATTGGGGTGATCCACCAGGGGCGGATGATGGCTGTCGATCCGACGGAGGTCCTCATTCGGAAAATGGCCCGGGACCGCGTTGAGCTTTACCTGAAAAGGCCGATTTCTGAAATCCCGGAGGAACTTCGAAGCCTCGGCGTGGAACTGGCAAATGGCGGGCTCAAGATTCAATTCGAGGAGCGGGAGGATCGGGTGGGGAGGGTGCTTCAGATCCTTCATCAAAGACAAGCCGAGATTCAGCGGCTTGATGTTCGGAGGCCAACCTTGGAAGATGCGTTTCTAAAATTAACGGGGAGCACCCTCACCCCTCCCCTTGTTGGGAGAGGGTTAGGATGAGGGGGTACCGGTGAAATCACTCATCGGTTTTCAGACGCTCGTGGGGCGTGAAATCTACCGCTTTTTCTCTGTCTTCACTCAGACGATTATTCCGCCGGTGGTTTCGAGCTTCCTTTATATTTTCATTTTTGGATTTTCATTGGGACAGCGGATTGAAAATATTCACGGGTTTCCTTACCTTGTTTTTCTCGTCCCCGGCCTGGTGATGATGTACGTGATCGAAGGAGCCTACAGCAACACCTCAAGCTCCCTTTTTATTTCGCGGTGGGCGAATAATATCGAAGAGCTGTTGGTGACCCCTCTTTCTTACTTTCAGATGGTCCTTGCGGTTTTGATCGGGGGGCTCGCCCGGAGCCTCGTGGTGGCCTTGGGCGTGTATCTCGTCTCGCTCTTTTTTGTCCAGTTCCCGATGGCCCATCTCGGAACGGTGGTTTACTTTCTCACCCTCGTTTCATTGGCGTTTTCCTCCGTGGGAATGATTGTGGCCCTCTTTGCCGAAGAGTTCGAACACCTTTCGATTTGCACCACCTTCGTGATTACTCCCTTGATTTTCTTTGGAGGGGTCTTCCATTCCCTTGAAATGGTCCCCCGAGGGATTAAATGGCTCACGGTCTTCAATCCGATGTTCTACATGATCAACGGGCTTCGCTACGGAATGCTGGGGACTTCCGATGCGCCGGTTCTTCTGAGTGCGGTGATCGTCATGGTAATTTTCGTTGCGCTTTTCAGTCTGACTGTTTATCTTTTCCGTATCGGATTTAAGCTCAGGAAATGAAGAAATGATAACCTCTTTCCTCTCCCACAAAGGCAAACCGCTTGAGACGGGAATCTCTCGCGCCGAGATGCTGGCCACGCTTCAGGATAAAGATAGCCTCCTCTGGGTCGATCTGGAGAATCCCGACGAATTTGAAAGCGATACGTTGGTCGAGATTTTCAACTTTCATCCTTTAGCGATCGAGGATTGCACGAGCGACCTCTCGCAGCCCAAAGTGGACGATTACGAGGAGTACCTGTTTCTTGTGATGCACGCTGTGAATTTGAATTCCGAGACGCAGCTTTCGACCATTGAATTGGATATCTTCCTCGGTAAAAATTACGTTGTCACCTTCCATAAGGAACCGGTCAAAAGCGTCCTCCAGGTGCGCGAATCGGTGCAGAAAAAGCCCGAGGTTTTTATGGGGCATGGGGCCGATCTTTTGGTGCATGCGATTCTTGACCACCTGGTGGACAATTACACGCCGGTCCTCGACCAATATGATGAGCGAATCGATCTTTTGGAAGAAGAGATGTTTAATAGCCCTTCAAAGGATTATCTGGCCTTGGTGGTTCAGGTCAAACGGGACATCTTCCAGCTGAGACGGATTGTGGGGCCGCAGCGGGACACGGTGAATTTTCTGACGCGCAATCCCACCCTTTTCATTAAGCCCAAACACATGATGTACTTCCGGGACGTGTATGACCATCTCTTCAGGATTTACGGAATCGTGGAAGGTTTCCACGAAATGATCACGAGCATCCTTCAAGTCTATTTCTCGCATTCCTCGCATAAATTGAATGAGGTCATGAAGCGGATGACGGTTCTAGCGACCCTGACCATGCCCGCCTTGATCATCGCCAGCATCTATGGAATGAATTTCCAGCATATGCCTGAGCTCGGCTGGAGATATGGATACTACGTTTCACTCGCTTTGATGTTTGTCGTTTCGGTCGTCATGTTGGTTTGGATGAAGTTTAAGAAATGGGTGTAAAGCAGACGCTTTATGGTCTCGACCTCAAAGAGGCAACCGAAATTCTGGCAAGCCTGGGGGAACCCCCCTATCGGGCCCGCCAGCTCCTCGAATGGCTTTACCATCGACAGGTCGATTCCTGGAAAGAAATTTCGAATCTTCCCCAACCGCTGCTTGGAAAACTGCGGGATAAGTTTCCTCTCAAAAGCCTGATTCAAAAAGAAGCCGTCGAATCCCCTCGGGGTGAGTCCACGAAGTTTCTCTTCGAAACCCTTGACCGTCACCTCCTCGAAAGTGTTTTGATCCGCCAGCAAGGGCGTGAAACGGTCTGTGTGTCCACTCAACTCGGGTGCAAGATGAAGTGTCTTTTTTGTGCCAGCGGCAAGTCTTTCGCGAGGAACCTCACCGCGGGCGAGATTGTGGAGCAAGTGGCCTGGATTCGCCGTCAAACGGCGTGTCGCCACAAGGCGTCGGCGACCCGCCGAGGATTTGTGGCTGGGCGGGTGACGAACGTCGTTTTTATGGGAATGGGGGAACCCTTGGATAATTTCGAGGCGAGTGTGAAGGCGTTAAGAATCCTTCAAGCCGACTGGGGATTTGGGCTTGGGGCGCGAAGGATTACGGTTTCAACGGTCGGGATCACGCCGAAGATCGGGGGATTTGTAAAAGAGATGGACGGCCGGGTCCGCCTTTCCGTGTCGCTCCATTCCGCAAACGAGGAAGGAAGAAATGAGCTGGTTCCCGTGAATCGACGCTATTCCCTTGAGGGTCTTGTGAAAACCCTTTCAACCATTCACCGCAAGCTCAAGAGAGAAATCACCTTTGAATACACTCTTTTGGCAGGGGTAAACGATACCGCCGAAGAGGCCAGAGGGGTTGTACGAATCGCAAAACCTTTAGGCGCCAAGATCAATCTGATTCCTTATAACCCGATTCGTGAGGCGGGCTTTGAAAGACCAACGCCAAAAAGGATTCAAGCCTTCCGTGACATTCTTCAAAAAGCGGGGGTGCGGGTGACGGTCCGCCAAACCGCCGGTCGCCAGATCGATGCCGCCTGCGGCCAGCTCCGCCTCGATCGGAAAACTTTAGACTAACGCGTTTCCTTCTTTAAAGGAAAGAAGCTCGCCGAGATCAGGATGGGTTTCGTAAATTTTATCAAGCTGGCGGGAAAGAAACCCGTCGGTGAGGCCGTCAAGATGGGCGGTGAGCTCATCGAGGCGGAGGAGAAGATCCAGAAATTCCTGCCCTGTCGCGGGGGGTGAAAAGACGATTTCTGTTTGGAGTCGTCGTCTTTCGAAGTAGATCCGCGTCGCCTGACTCAAGATAGATTCCCGAAGCTCCACAAGAAGCTTCGCCCGGCTGTCGATGGAAGCTTGGGATGACGAATAGACTAAATCGCCAAGTTCCCAGGAAAAACCCAGGTCCCAGCCCTGATCGACCTCTTCAGGGCCCGTGATGAAAACATCCGGATTATTCGTCCCCCCTCGATCGATGTCGACACTGGCGTTTGAGGAAAAATCCTTGCCAAAGGCGAATCGCGGGATAAAAGCCCGAAGGCGAGAACCCCAATGCCACCGCTTGATTTTCCCGTTTCCAAGGTCTCCGTAACGGATCGCCGCCTGCTGAACCTCTCTCACCGTGGGCTCGAGGCGAAAGAGCTTCCTCAAAAGCTCCACCCTTTCTGGGGAAGGGACGAAGGCGGGATCCCGAAAAGGAGCCTCCAAGGGTCCGAGGCCCCATTCCAAGACCTCTTTTCCGTCGGCCACGAGAAGGATTTCTTCTCCGTTTTTTGTATCCTCCCGGAGGGCGATGAAGGCCTGGGGTCCGCTCACCCGGAAGGGGAGAGCCTCCCAACGCCTTTCGGAAGGACGAAATTGGTAAATCCCGCTCGGGGTGGCCGCAATGAGACGGTCCGAGTTGTCTGAAAAGGCAAGGTCCTTAATCCGGTTATCTTCAAGTCCCGCGTCAGGAAGCTTTGCCCAGCTTACGCCTCCGTCCGGACTCTCGTAAACCCCCTCCAAAGTCCCCAGCCAGATCCGCGAAGGAATGCGCTTGGAAAAAGCAAAGGAGGTAAAACGGACCCCCCAATCCTTTTCCTCCAACTCCTTCCCCTCCTCTCCGATTTCTTCCTTCTCCTCCCGAGAAAGGAAGGGGAGTGAAAATCCGGATTCAAAAGTTTCTCCCTCATCGAGGGAGAAGAAAAGTTCGCGGTCCGATGCCGCGAGAAGGGTGGGGGGATGCGAGGGAAGAAAACCGACAAACTCAATTCGCTCATTTTCCGGCCAGCGGAACGGCCAAAGCCAACGGCGGCCTCCGTCAGGACTCAGGAAAAGCCCCTTTTCGGTCGCGAGATACATTTGCTTCGGATCTTTGGGGTGAAGGGCCAGGGCATGCACGCGATTTTGGGAGGGACCCCCTTCACGGAAGAGGACTCGAGATCTCCCGGTTTCGAGATCGCCTTCCAGAACGCCTTGCTCTGAGACAAGGAAGACCCGATCCGGAAGGAGGGGGTGAGCGATGAGTTGCCTTACCCGCATGGACCGGTCGTGAAGAGAGAGGATCCGCCGCCACGCCTTGTCTTCCCCCCTCACGTAAAGACCCTGTTCCGAGGCGAGCAGGAATCTTGCGGGGTCGGCCGGATGGGGGTGAACATCCGTCAAGACCTCATTCGAAAGGGAAACTTCAGAACGATTCCAGGAACGAAAACTCAAGCCGCTCAGGGCGGCGGCGACCAAAACGAAACTGAACCCAATTTTTCTGGAGATATTCTTCCGCATTTCAGATTATGACTATTCTAGAAATATATGATAATAATAATTTAATGTTTGTCAAGGATTAATTTTTGGAGATAATAGACAGCATGGGTTTTCGCGCCGGGATCGTCGGTCTTCCGAATGTGGGCAAATCCACCCTTTTCAACGCCTTGGCCCGCGCCCACGCCCCCACCTCGAATTACCCGTTTTGCACCATTGAGCCTCACGTGGGGATCGTCACGGTGCCCGATCCGCGCCTCGATCGAATCGCCGCAATCTACAAACCCGCCAAAGTGACCCCCACCCATCTTGAATTTATCGATATCGCGGGACTGGTGGAGGGAGCGAGTCAGGGGGAGGGACTGGGGAATCAATTTCTCTCTCAGATCCGCGAGGTCGATTTAATGGTTCATGTGGTCCGTTGTTTTGAAGCCGCCGATATCGTTCACGTCACTCCCGAGATCGATCCAGTGCACGACATTACAATTATCGAAACGGAACTGGCCTTGAAAGACCTGGAGACGGTGACGAAGCGTTTCGAGAAAACAATGAAATTGGCGAAATCGGGTGAGCCCAAGGCAAAGAAAGAAATGGAGGCTCTTGAGAAATTAGAATCCACCCTCTCTGAAGGGAAATCAATCCGCCTCCTTTCTTGGAACGAGGAAGAAAATGCACTCATCAGAGAAACGGCTCTTTTGACGGCAAAACCGGTAGTTTACTGCGCGAATGTTTCAGAGAAGAATCTCCCTCAGGGAGGAACCTTGGCCAAAAAAGTGGAGGAAATTGCGGCCAAGGAGAAGGCTCCTCTCGTCATCGTGAGCGGGAAACTCGAGGCGGAGATGATCGATCTCCCCGCTGAGGAACAGGAAGAGTTCTTAAAGGAAAGTGGAATTGCAAGATCGGCGCTTGTTTCTCTGATTCACGAAGGCTACGCCCTCCTCAAACTTGTCACCTTTTTTACCGCCAATGCCAATGAACTCCGCGCCTGGACGATCCCCGAAGGGACCCGAGCCCCCCAAGCCGCGGGTTCTGTTCATTCCGATTTTGAGAAGGGATTTATCCGCGCCGAAGTGATTCACTACCGAGATCTCGACGAACTCGGATCCGCCCACACGGTCAAGGAAAAAGGGAGGCTCGGGCTTGAAGGAAAGGAATATGTCGTTCAAGATGGTGACCTTATCCTTTTCCGAATTTAGCGGTGGATCGTCACCCCTCGCTTTTCACAGTAGCTTTCGATGGGACAGCGAGAGCACCAGGGAGAGAGGGGGCGGCAGAGGGTTTGTCCAAAGGCCACGAGAAGGTCGTTATAAGGAATCCAGTATTTTTTGGGGAGGATCTTTCGGAGAGCAAATTCAGTCTCTTCAGGCGTCCTTGTTTTAACCACCACCCCCAGACGATTCGAAATCCGGTGGACATGGGTATCCACGCAGATGCCAAGCTTGCGAAAGCCAAGGGTGAGCACAAGATTCGCGGTTTTTCTTCCCACCCCCCTAAATTTAAGGAGCTCTTCGAGGTGTGAGGGCACTTTTCCTCCGTAAGTTTTGAGAAGGGTGTCTGAAATCTCGCGAATCCTTTTGGCCTTTGTCTTGTAGAAACCGACAGGATAAATCAGTCGGGAGATCTCTTTTTCGTTGAGGCGCAATATTTCTTGGGGAGTTTTCGCCCGCTCGAAAAGCCGTTGGGAAGCAACCAGGGTGACTTCATCTTTGGTTCGAAGGCTTAGAAGGGTTGAGATAAGGACTTGGAAAGGATCGCGCTTCAAAGCCACTTGGGTGACAGCGGGGGTGTGCCAATTTTTGCTTTCTCTCGTCAAAATGGCTATAACCTTTTGAAGAACTTGAAGTTGCATCGCTTCCATATTAACATAACTAGATCATTCCTTTAACTTATGAAATAATGACTTTGATACCCATGGGCAAAATTTTCTATAAGCTAAAACGTGATTTCCAAGCCTGCTTTGAGAGAGACCCTGCGGCACGGACCCCTTTCGGTCTTCTGGAGGTTTTCCTTACCTATTCAGGCTATCACGCCCTTTTGGCCTATCGATTCATTCATTTTCTTCATGCCACCCTTTGCATCCCTTTGATTCCAAGAATGTTATCTCAATTCGTCCGTTTCCTGACCGGGGTAGAAATTCACCCCGGGGCTAAAATCGGCCCAGGACTTTTCATCGACCATGGAATGGGTGTAGTCATCGGTGAAACTACAGAGATTGGAGAAAATGTAACCCTTTATCAAGATGTGACCTTGGGAGGAACAGGAATTGAGAGGGGGAAGCGCCACCCCACGCTAGGGGATAACGTCGTCGTCGGCGCAGGAGCCAAGGTCTTGGGGAATATTAAGATCGGAAATAATGTCAAAATTGGCGCAGGTTCTGTTGTGGTTCATTCTGTCCCAGATCATTCAACAGTCGTCGGCGTTCCAGGGGAGGTCCTACGCCGAGAGACACGAAAAACCCCCTCATTAACCCTCGATCACGGAGATCTCCCCGATCCCATTGAGGAACTTAAGGAAAGAATTCGGGCCCTCCAGAAAGAAGTTGAGATTCTCGAAGACCGGATTAAGGGAAGATCGCAAAAGTAGAAATAGATTCTCTCATTAACCTATTTATTCAGAATAGGTTACAACTATAATCCCAGCAAGGTTTTTTGACATTTCAAGATTCAGGTGGTAATTTTAAAGTGGGAAAATAGCATGACTGATCATCGTCGATCTTTGACGATCAACGAGTAAGTGAGTAAGCGATTGATAAGGAGGTGAAAAGCGATGAAATTCGACCTGAGCCTGATTACCGGGATTTTCCTCGGTGTTACTGTGGGGCTCCTTTACACCGGCCAACTGACTGCGTATGTGCCGTTCTTTGTCATTGGTGCGGTGATCCTGATTCTCCGGTATCTGCACGCGGTTCGTTAAGAGGAATCAGGAGTACCTTGCATGAACCGAAACGGAAGGAGGTGAGACGAGATGCGTTTTGACAGTAGTCTTCTGACGGGGCTCTTTTTGGGCATCACAATGGGGCTGTGGTATGCGGGCGCCCTGTCGGCGTTCATGCCCTTCTTTGTGCTGCTGACCGTGCTGTTCCTTGTCCGGTACCTTCACGCACGCTAATTGAGACTGTAGTCGAGACTGATGGTAGGAGGCGTGCCGGAGAGAAAGGAAGGTACCGACGGTTTTTGTTGACAGGGAAAGGATCGCCTTTTACACTTTTTCAAAAGATATCCCATTCGAATTGTCCCTAGTCCCTCACATTTTTCTCACCGGGATTTGAAACGTAGATGAAAAAAGGAAGAGTTTTCTCAGACGGGGGGGCCCGCGGTAATCCGGGCCCTGCCGCTCTCGGGGTGCTGGTTTGTAATGAGCGGGGAGGGGTGTTGAGGGAGCATCAGGAAACGATTGGCGAGGCGACGAATAATGTGGCCGAATATCGAGCCGTTCTTCGCGGGCTGGAGCTCGCTCACCAGTTAGGGATTGAAGAAGTTGAATATTTCGTCGATAGCGAACTCGTTGCCCGCCAACTCTCGGGAGAATATCGAATCAAAACCCCCCACCTCAAGGACCTCTTTTTCCAAGTGAAGGAGAAAGAACGAAGCTTCCGAAAAGTGACCTACCAGCAAGTCCCGCGAACCCATGAGAAGATCAAGTGGGTGGACCGGTTGGTGAATCGGGCGCTGAATTTAGCCGGGGCGTGATCGAGGTAGAGAATACCTAAGGAGAACAAACAATGCACTGGATCGGGATCGCAATCATCGGGCTTCTCGGAGGATTTACGAGTGGGCTTTTGGGAGTCGGAGGAGGTGTTCTGTTTGTTCCTCTTTTGATAGTCTTTTACCGAATGAATCCTCACCTGGCAATCGGCACTTCCCTCCTGGCGATTGTACCGACTGCCCTTGCCGGAGCCGCCCGACACTTTCTTGGAAACTCGATCGATCTTCGGATGGCCCTCTTTTTAGCAGGGTTTGCGATTTTTGGCGCTTGGCTGGGCGCCACCCTTTCGCTTCAGCTTGACAGCGCTCTTCTCAGAAAAATCTTTGCCCTTTTTCTGTTTCTCCTCGCCTTCCGACTCTTGACTCAATCGTGAGATTCGCCGTCCTCGTCTTTCGCTTTTTCGCATCGCTCCACTTAGCCATCTTCCTTTTACTCGGCCTGGGAGGGGTGTTTGCGGTCGGCACCTTCATCGAATCCGCTTACGGCACCGAAGCCGCCAAAGGGGTGGTCTACCAAAGTCCCTGGATGAGCCTCCTTCTCATCCTTTTGGCTCTGAACGTGACAGCGGCCGCCCTTGATCGACTTCCCTGGAAGAGGAAACACACCGGATTTGTCATTACGCACGCGGGGATCCTTTTGATTCTGACCGGCTCTCTCGTGACCCGAGCGTTCGGAATCGAAGGACAAATGGCAATCCCGGAAGGAGGAACGGAGAGCCGAATCATACTCAATGAGCCGTTTCTTCAACTTGTTTTTCGGGAAAACGGTTCCGTGGCGAGCGTTCCGATCCCTCACCGCCCGTTTCCTTGGAAGGGAAGAGAAAGGCTTTACGGGGAACCGACGATTTGGCTTCGCCAGTACCTTCCAAAGGCCTCCCGCAAAGAAGAGGTCCAGGAATCTTTGAAGGGGTCACCGGCGCTTGCCGTGGTTTTAGAAAGTTCCTTCATGAAAGCGAACCATTGGCTCGTCTTAGAAGATCCTGAGCGAAGCGAGATTCTGCTTGGGCCCGCCCAACTTCGATTCGCAAAGGAAAAATTGACAGCTCCAAAGAAGCTTCGATCAGGGGATTTCTTAGAATTTCAATTTAAAGACCGCTCGGTCAAAATCCCGATTCCTGACAGGCCTCCGCACGCGATCCCCCTGAAGGGGACCCCTTACAAAGTGAGTGACCTTCGCATTTTCCGAAATGCCGAGGTCCAGGGGAATCAACTCGTGGATGTTTCTCCCGAGTGGGAGAACCCGGCCTGCGAGTTTTTCTTGGAGGGGGGAGGGATGAAAGAGAAACACACCGTTTTCTCAAAATTTCCCGATTTTCCCACGATTCACGGACGGAAACCAAGCCGCGCCGGCGCCCAGATCTTCTACCGGCGGCCCAGCGAGGAATTCGTGCCCCCCAATGAGCTTCGTTTTGTTTGGCAGGAGGCCGGGCTTCCTCTTTATCAAGTTCGAAAGGGGGACAGAATCACCGACGGTTCCGTGAAATTAGGGGAAGAATATGAAACCGGGTGGATGGATTTTAAATTCCGGGTGGAACGCTACTACCCCCATGCGAAAATCCGTTCCGTTTTTAGGGAAGAGCCTGTTTCAAGTCAGGCGGAGGATCACGGGGGTGCGATCGAACTGGAAGCAGAAGGGAAAGGGAAACGCGAGATCTTTTGGCTCGGACAAGGAGAAGACAAAGAGCTTCGTTTCCAGGATAGAAGCCTTCATCTGATTTATGGACTCAAGACCACCCCGGTCGGGTTCCGACTCAAGCTTCGTGACTTTCGAGTCGAGCATTATCCCGGGACAGGCCAGCCTTCCAGTTTCGAGAGCGATGTGACCTTGAAAGACGATTCCCAAGGAACGCTTCGAGACTTGACGATCCGGATGAATCAGCCGCTCGTTCACGGGGGGGTTAAGGTGTTTCAATCGGGTTATCAGCAGCCCCAGGAAGGCCCTGAGGTTTCGATTTTTTCAGTAGCCAAAGACCCCGGGATTCCGATTAAATACGGAGGTGCGATTGTAATGATCGTTGGGATTCTTCTTATGTTTTATAGCCGCCGGTGGTCCAATCAGGAAAAAAGGGAACAGGCTGTTTTTTTATTAGCAAGTCAGCAACGATGAAAAAAGTAGCCTGTCCCCTTTTCCTGCTTCTTCTTTTGACCGGCTTTTTCGCGAAAACCGAGGAATCGGCTTTTGAAATTCTGGGCCAAATTCCCGTTCAGAGCGGAGGCCGGGTGAAGCCCTTTGAAAGTTTTGCCCGCGAGGCGCTTCTTTCAGTGACGGGAAAATTTTCTTTTGAAGCGAAAAGCGCCGCCGCCCTCGTTTGGGAATGGATGGCTAAACCTGAAGAGTGGCACACAAAAAGTTTTCTCCCTATTCGCTTCAAGCCGTTAAGGGATGAGTTTGGGTTGATGGCGATCGGAGAGAAAATTTCTCCGGAGCTTGCTCTCACCCACCCCCCCTTTCAAGAAAAGGTACGACAGGCCCTTGAACGCCAGGAGAAGAAAGAGCCGGTCGGGTTTCTGGATAAAAAAAGGCTTGAGCTATACGACCGGGCACGGCTTTTTCAGGCCGTCGCTCAAGGCTCGATTCCTGGGTTTCTTCCTCAGCCTGAGGATCCGAAGGCGGGATGGATTCCTTTGGCCGGGCTGGCCGATCTTGAAAGAAGAGCCGTTTTGGAGAAGGAGTACTCTCCTTCAGAGGTGGCCGAAATTCAAGGAGCCTTGGCGCGCTTGGTTCGGGTTATTCGAGAAGATGAAAAAAAATCCCTTTTAGAAACGGCGAACGCCTTTCGCCATTCTTTGGAAAATCTACTCGATTCTCGAGGAGTCCTCCTCGATCAATTTCGGCTCGACGTCGAAAGGGCTTACTATCGAATTCGTCCCTTTCAGTGGGCCTGGATCCTTTACCTCGCAAGCGCCCTGTCGTGGTTCGTCCTGAGAGGGCGTTTCGCCTCCTGGCCGCTCTCCTTATTTTTGGCTGGGTTTGGAATGCACAGTTTAGGCTTTATCCAACGATCTCTGATTGCGGGCCGCCCTCCGGTCTCCAATATGTATGAATCAGTGATTTGGGTGGCGTGGGCCGCTATCTTCTTTTCAACAGTTCTGGGATTGGTTTATCGAAAATCGATCCTGCCGGCCGTGGCCGCCTGGGTCGCGGCTTTCAGTCTTCTCATTGGAGAGAGTTTCCCCGCCGTGTTGGATCCTTCCCTCGCGCCCCTTGTTCCTGTTCTGAGAAATAATTACTGGCTCACAGTCCATGTGCTGACGATCACGTTAAGCTACGGGGCCTTCGCCTTGGCTTGGGGACTGGCACACGCCGTGCTTTTTGTCTTTGCGTTTCGATCGAAAGAAAGAGAGAAGCAAGAGATGCTTTCCCAGTATCTCTACCGAGCCCTCCAGATCGGCGTCGTCGGTTTGGCGGCAGGGACGATCTTGGGCGGCGTGTGGGCGAATGATTCGTGGGGACGATTTTGGGGCTGGGATCCGAAGGAGACCTGGGCCTTGATCGCGCTTTTCGGCTACCTCGCCGTCCTCCATGGCCGGTTTGCCGGTTGGCTCGGTTCTTTCGGAACGGCGATCGGATCCATCCTCGCCTTCTTGGGAATTTTGATGGCCTGGTACGGCGTCAACTTTGTCTTGGCCGCGGGATTTCACAGTTACGGATTTGGCGGTGGCGGGCTTCCCTATGTTCTTGCAGCCCTTCTCCTCGATTTGGCCTTTGTCTCCTTCCTTGCCTTTCGTTATAATAAAGTCCGTTAACTCGAAATCGATTTGAATGGCGGATGAGACGACCGAAGGACCGAATCCGAAGCGAAAGCTTTTTTACGGGCTTTTTCTTTTTCCGCTTTTGATCGCCGTTGGAATGGCGGCTCTCCTTTGCACCGTTGTCTTCCTCACCCACGAAGAAGAGACTCCAGAGGCCTTGATTGCTGCGATTAAAACGGGGCCCACGAGCAAACGTTGGCAAAAGGCTTTTGAGCTTTCTAACGAACTCAATCGTCCCTCAGCCATGATCCGGGGCAAGGGGGTGATGAGAGAAATCATTCACATCCTGGGGGATCAGGAACATTACGATCGGAAGACGCGCTCTTATATGGCCTTGGCCGTGAGCCGTTTCAAAGAACCCGAAGCGTTCGAGGCAGTTCGCCAGCGGCTCAAGGAGGAAAATGAAGAGGTTCAGCTTTATCTGCTTTGGGCCCTTGGGAATCTTGGCGAAAGAGAGAGCGCTCGGGATCTCGAACCTTTTTTGGCCCATGAAAATCCAGACCTCCGGAAGATGGCGGCTTATGTGGGTGGGGTTTTGGGTGATAAAGAAACAGTCAACCAATTGAAACCCTTGTTAGACGACCCTGTGGCCGATGTTTCATGGAACGCGGCCTTGAGCCTCGCTCGGCTCGGGGATGACTCAGGGGGGGGCGTCTTGGTGAAGATGTTGGACCGGAGCGTGCTCGCCTCGCATTACGAGATGTCGAAATCCCAAATTGAAAGGACGATGGTCAACGCCCTTAAAGGCTTGGGAAGACTGAAACCTCCCGGAGCGCGCCCCCTTCTGGATTCTTTGGCTCGGACGGACGAGAGTCTTAAAGTGAGACAGGCGGCCCTGGATGCCATGGGGTCCCAGGAATCAGAATTCGAAGGAGTCGCCCCCCTTGGCTGAAGACGAGGGAAAACCCACTCCCGCAGCTCCTCCCTTTCCCCCCTTCGGAGCAAAGATGACCCGCCGTCAATTTTTCTCTTGGTTCACTCTCGCCTGGGTGAGTTTCGCCGCCGCCACGCTGGGGGCGCTTTCGCTGGTGCTTCGTTTCATGTTCCCTAACGTCCTTTTTGAACCTAAGACGTGGTTCAAGGCGGGATATCCGAACGATTACGACCCCGGAGTCGATGAGCGCTGGAAAGAAAAGTATGGAGTCTGGATCGTCAAAACAGCTGAAGGGCTGTATGCCCTCCTTGCCACTTGTACGCACCTCGGGTGCACTCCGAACTGGCTTGCTGGCGAAAACAAATTCAAGTGTCCCTGTCATGGAAGCGGTTTCTATGCGAGCGGGATCAATTTTGAAGGGCCGGCCCCGAGGCCGCTCGAGAGGGTCTGTATCGCTCTTGCAGAGGATGGGCAGATTTTGATCGACAAGAGCAAAAAATACCAACAGGAAAAGGGCCAATGGAACAACCCAGAGTCATTCCTGAAGCTTTAATTGGCAGAATTTCTCCGAGCCTCTCCGAGGAGAAAATTTGTTCCCCCTCCGCCGGGCCTCACTCCGACAACTCTAGGCGATCCCGAGGCGGGGCCCCACCCGGTCCCTCAGAAGGAGACCCCTGGCCGGGTTTTCCCCACCTCGAGATCGCAAGAGTTGTAGGACCCCCTTCGGCTCTGATGGCTTCGGGGGAATCAAATTTTCTCCTTCCCAGCAGAGTCTTCGCTATATTGCGAGCCGAGAGGCCCGGGCGATGGGCCTCTCGGCATGCATTCACCGAGGCGGTCGCGGCAGGAGCTTCTCGAGATCGTTGGACAAAAAGATGAAGAGGCCAACGAAAAATGGCTGAGACTGAAGCGCCGGTGCCCTCACCGGCTCCTGAATCAAGGAAGAAATTCGCGATGCCGAATTGGGACGAGATGTGGAAATCCTTCACGCGTTCACAGCTTTATAAGTCGATCTTCCGTCATGGTTACAGCACCGACGAGCGGGATCGGGCGCTGACCGTTCTGACCAACGTCTTTTTCCATCTTCATCCGGTGAAGGTGAGGAAATCAGGAGCTCGTTTTGGATTTACCTGGTGTGCGGGGGGCCTTTCCTTTTTTGTCTTCCTGACGCTCGTGGTGAGCGGGATCCTCCTCATGTTTTACTACCGTCCCACGGTGGAGTACGCCTATAACGACATTGTAGCGCTCAGGGAACATGTTCCCTTTGGAATCATGAGAGAGCTCCACCGTTGGGGGGCTCATGCGATGATCATCACAGTCTGGCTCCATATGTTCCGAGTCTTTATGACCGGCTCCTATAAGCCCCCTCGAGAATTCAACTGGGTCATTGGGGTGATGCTTCTGGTGCTTACCATGCTTCTCAGTTTCACCGGTTACCTCCTCCCCTGGGATCAGCTTGCGATGTGGGCGATTACCGTGGGAAGCAATATGGCGCGGGCGACTCCCTTTCTGGGTCACGAGGGACCGGGAGCAGCGCTTCTCAGTATCGGGGATATTCAATTAGTCCATTCGGGAAGCGACGTTCGCTTTGCCCTCCTTGGCGGACGATTCGTCGGAGCGGGTGCGCTCCTTCGGTTTTATATTCTCCATTGCGTCGCTATCCCGGCCGTAGCGGTGATTCTGATGGCCGTTCACTTTTGGCGGATTCGCAAAGACGGAGGCATCAGCGGTCCTCTATGATCGAGGCGTTTAAGGCGTCGGTGAATTCAATCTCTTCGCCGGTCACGATTTTCACCTCGGCGATAGCGCTCTTTTCTCTCGTGGTTGCCTTTCCTCGTGTGGCGGCTAACCCCTGGGTCGCGGGAACCGCTCTCGTTCTTATCCTTGCATTTTTTGGAATTGGATTGACCGATGCCAATTTCAAAAGGATCGTCCTGGCGCCGGACAATGTGCCGATCGTGGCGATGATCTTTATCTTCGGCTACTTCACCTGGTATGCGCTTCGGAAGGCGACGGAAAATGATCGTCGGATCGAACAGGGACTTCCAACGATTGAAGGGGTGGAAAGTCAGGAGAAGGTCCTCGTTTTTCCCTATCTGATTTTCATTGAGTTTGTCGTTGCGCTTTTTTATGCCCTGGGCCTTGTGATCTGGTCGCTCGTTCTCAAAGCGCCCCTGGAGGAACCGGCCAATCCGACGATCTCTCCCAATCCCAGCAAGGCCCCGTGGTATTTCCTGGGCCTGCAAGAGATGCTCGTTTATTACGACCCCTGGATTGCCGGCGTCCTTTTGCCGACGCTGATTATTCTGGGGCTGGGTGCGATTCCTTACCTCGATCGAGATTCAAAAAATTCGGGTTTCTACTGCTTCAAGCCCAGACGCCTCGCCGTCACCTTGTTTCTTTTCGGCTTTTGGATTCTTTGGATCCTCTTGATTTGTTTCGGAACCTTTCTTCGCGGTCCCAATTGGAACTTCTTCGGGCCCTTTGAATATTGGGATGTTCACAAAGTGGTGCCGCTTCTCAACGTGAATCTTTCGGAATACTTCTACATCAAATGGCTCGGCTGGGGACTTCCGAAATTCTGGTTGATCCGGGAACTTCCCGGTTTTCTTGTGATCGGCCTTTACTACACGGTTTTACCCTTTCTTCTTTCAAAAACCCTGTTCCTGCGAATCTCTCAGAAATTGGATCCGACTCGTTACGGGATCCTGATGGTTTTGTTGCTGACCATGCTGGCCCTTCCCCTCAAGATGTACCTTCGCTGGGCCTTCAATTTGAAATACCTCGTGGCGATTCCCGAGTTCTTCTTCAATATTTAACCCCACCCCGATGCCCAAACCAAACCCGACGCTCTACAGCGTTGAGAAGACTTTTATTTGGTTTGCCATCGCCAGCGTGACGCTCACCCTCTCCCTCCTTCTCATGGTCGGGCAGGATTATGCGCGCGAGTGGAAAGGATGGCAGAGAAAGTTCCTCCGCCTGAAATACGAAAAGGCCCGGGCCGACCTCGAGCGAGCCGAGCAGGCTCTCGATCAAAAGAGGCTCGAGGAGCTTGAAAAGGCCAAGGCCCAGGCCGAGAAGGAATTCAAGGCCCAGAAGCCCGAGTATCGGACCCTCCAGAAGGAGACCTCGAAACTGGAAATTGAACTCGTCAAAGTGAGGGCCCGTTATCAGGACCTGAAGCAGTATCAGGATTCCTACAAATATTTCCTGGAAGAAGCTCGCGAACACCACGACCGCGAGGCCAAGGCGTATGAAGAAAAACTGAACGCCTTGACTCCCCAGGCCGAAAACCTCAAGACCGAGATCGAGGGACTTGAGAAACAAAAGGAGGAAAACGAGACTCAGATCGGTGCCTTAAAAAAAGAAGAGAAGAGGCTTGAGAAAGAGATTGAACGGCTGACGGTGGAAGTCGAACGCGCCAAAAGGGAACTGGCGAGTGTCAAACCGAGTCTCGCGAAGGAACTCTTGAACGCCCCGATGCTCGATTTTTTGCGGCCGACCCTTCAGATCCAGCAGGTCGTCCTCGAGGATCTCTACGACGATTACCACTTCACGAAAGTCCAGAAGGTGGATCGTTGCACCACCTGCCACTTGGGGATCGACCA